>NZ_JBHXNU010000003.1:339941-389438 GCF_042719255.1 Rhodococcus sp. NPDC058532 | reverse complement strand
CGGGGGGGACAACCGTGCCGGCGGAAGAAAAAACCGAGATTGTTTTTCCCACACTTCTCCCCCCCAGCCTCCTTTCTTTCCCCCCCCCCCCCCCCCCCCAACGCCCCCCCCCCCGTGGGCCGCGGTCGGTCACCAGAAGAGGTCGAACAGTCCGCCGTCCTCGGTGGTGGTGGTCGTGGTGTCGTTGTCGTTGGTGGTGTTGTTGCTGTTGGTGTTGGTCGTGTCGTTGTCGGAGCCACCGGTGCCGCCGCTGGCGTTGCCGCCGTTGGCATTGGCGGGCCCGCCGTTGCAGCCGTTGCCCCCGTTGCCGACGGTCGCGGCGCCACCGGTGCCACCGGCGATCCCGACCCCACCGACACCGGCATTGAGGCTGCCTCCGTTGCAGCCGCTGCCGCCGGTCGAGGTGGCGTTGCCGCCGTTCGCGTTGCCGCCGTTCGCGTCTCCGCCTTGGGCGGAGGCGATCCCGGCGCCGCCAGCGACAGCGAACGCGGCGATCGCCGCGGTGGCCAGGACTCGCGTGATGGTGTTCGACATGGTGACTCTCCTTGAATCGGTGGGGGTTGGTCTTGCTTGTGACATCAAGACTCCGCCACCGCGGCGCGCCCCGACAGGCACCCAAGGTGGCGACCCTGCCCACCCCCGCGCGCGCTGCCCTACACCGGGGTCAGCGCGCCGATTCGCCACCGACCGTCGACCAGTTCGAGGGTCACCTCCACGCGCGAGGCGGTGGCAGCCGGCGCGGGCTGCGCGGTCGACGTGGTGATCTGGTCGATGAACATCAGCAGCCGTGCCCGATCCGCGGTGCCGTCGAGGTAGCCCGCCTCGACCACCCGTGCCCGGGTGCTGATGCCCCGTTCCTTCGACTGTGGGGCAACGGTTGTCGATGCATAGTCGACGAACTCACGACGAAAGTCCCCGGTGGTGTCCTGCCCGGCCCGGTCCAGGTCGGCGTCGACGGTCTGCGCGTTGTAGCTCAACACCGCTTCCACCACCGCCGGCCCCTCGGCGAGCGCGTCCGCCCGCGCCGCCTCCCTCGCCGCGGATCCGCGACTCAGCCACGCGAGCGCGGTAACGGCGAGGACCAGCACCACGACGATGAGCGCGGCCACGACCAGCGCGATCCGTCGCCCCCTCACGGCACGAACTCCATCCCCGACATCAGCAGGCGGTCGCCGACGTCCTCGACCGTGACGCGCAGCCGATAGCTGCGCGGTGTCGCCGTCGGACTGTCGCTGTTCGCGACGCTGGCCGACGCCGCGACGAGCACGACACCGCCACCGCCCGCATCCGTTGCCAGCGCCGCCGAGTCCACCGATCCGTCCGAGCGCACCGCGAACTCCCGGATCGCGGCGGCCAGCCCGGTGCGGCCGTCGGCGAGCTCGTCCGCGAAGGGTCCGGTGCTGAGATCGCGGAGACGGTCGAGGTCGGCGTCCGCGGAGTCGGTGTCGACGTCGATCATCGCCACCACCCCTGCGGTGGCGGCGGCGACGAGCGCCTGCCGGTGCGCGTCGCGGCTCCGATCGTCAAGGTACCGGCCGATCACCGCGACCGCCCCGACGCCGAGACCGGCGAGGAGCAGCACCGCGATCCCCGCCAGGATCGTTCGCCTCCGACGCCCGGCCGGAGGGGACGCGGCTGCGGCGTCCCCTCGGGCCGGCGCGTCCCCGGCGACCGGCGCCTCCGCTACGGTGTCGGGCCCAGCAGCTGCTGCCATCGGTCGTCACCTCCCCCTGCCGCAGGCGCAATGTCGGTGTGCCCGTATCGCGTGCCGTCCGGCCCGGAGTACAGCTCGTCCGGTGCATTGGTGCCGGACGGGACGAACGGCTCCGGGCTATTGCAGATCTGCGGTGTCGGCGCCCGCTTCCCCGGGACCTCCGCGCAGGGAATGTTCCTGGAACCGCGGACCGCGAACGTCGAGTCCTGGGGCACCTTGCAGAACAGGTCGGGCGGGGTGGCGGGCACGCTCATGTCCCGCGGGTCGCGGCGTTGGTCGGCGGGCAGGTACCCGGTGGAACAGGCGGCCGGGTCCTGGGCCTGCAGGTGGAAGTTCACGTACGCCGCACCGTCGGCCTGCCCCTTCTGCACCACCGTCTCCTGGGCGGCGACGAGCGGCGGCAGGATCACGAAGACCTGCTCGAGGGCCGCGTTGTAGGTGAGGGCGACCTGCGTGGTGCTGGTCAGATTCGCCAGCATCAGTGGCAGGGTGGGCCGCAGCTGCTGGAACAGGGTGTCCGCCTCGGCGGCGAAACCCGGCCCCCGATCGAGGAGCCCCCGCGTCGAACCGTCCGCGGTGGCGAGCTGATCGCTCAGGTGCGCGACGTGTGCGGTCCACTGCCGGATCTGGTCGCCGGTGACGACCTGGGTGTCCAGCAGCGGCGCCAGCTGCCGCACCAGCGTCGTCGCCGAGGTCGTGGCGTCGGCGGCCTGGTCGACGAACGAGGTGGTCGCGTCGAGCAGCCGCGCCAGGTCCTGTCCCCGCCCGGCGAACGCCGCCGCCGACTCGTCGAGGACGGCCCGCAGCGTGTCCTGCGGTATCGACGCGAGCATCTGCTGCGCGCGATCGAGCACGGGACCGATCTCCTGCGGGGTTGTCACCCGCGCCGCCTCGATCACGTCGCCGTCGGTCAGGTACGGCCCGTCGGCGGTTGCCGGCTGCAGATCGACGTACTGCTCGCCGATCGCCGACACACTCCGCACCGCAACGGCCAGGTCGCGGGTCGGCACCGGCACCGACGCGACCAGCGACAGCTCAGCCCGGACGGCGTCCGGGTCGACCCGGACGTCACGGACCCGGCCGATGGTCTCGCCGCGATAGGTGACGTTCGCGTTGCGGTAGAGGCCGCCCGCGTCGGCCATTTCGACGGTGACGGTGTACCGCCCGATTCCCAGCATCGTCGGCACCCGAAGGTAGGCGACCGCGGCCGCGGTCATCCCGATGACCGCGATGACCGCGAAGATCGCCAGTTGGATGCGGACCAGTTTCGTCAGGATCATCGGCCACTCCCCCGCGTGGGCGGATCGAGCGGTGCGGTCACCGGATTCACCGGTTCCCCCGTCGACACCGCCGTCGCCGGCGCGAGCGGGGTGCCGAATCCGAGGCTCTCCCGCAGCCGCTCGCCGGTCAGGTCGACCAGCACCCACAGGTTCGCGTAGTCGCCCCGCATCCCCTGGTCGATGGTGGTCTGCGGGAACGGAAACGTGCTGAGGTTCCCCAGGTTGTTCATCAGGTCCGGACCGGCGGCGACGACCTGTTCGAGGGTTGGTTCCAGGGCCTCGAGGTTGGCCCGCAGATCGTCCCTGGTCCGGGTCACCAGGTCCGTACCCACCGCACCGAATCGGCCAACCGAATCGAGCGCGGAGGTCAGCTCGGCGCGGTCGTCCGCGAGCACCGCCATCGCCGGGTCCAGCACGTCCAGTGCCCGGCGCAGCACGTCCCGTTCGGTGGCGATCTCGCCTGCGAACCCGTCCAGGTTCGCCATCGTGGTCACCATCGCGTCCCGCTGCCGATCCAGCGTCTCGGCGAGCGAATCGAACTGTGTCAGCAGGTCCCGCACCGACGCCTCCCGGCCGCCGAGGGTCTTGTTCAGTTCCGTGGTGATGGTCTGCACCTGCGCGAGCCCGCCCCCGTTGAGCACCACCGACAGCGCGGTGAGCGCCTCCTCCGTTGTCGGGTACACCCCGGCGCGGTCCAGCGGGATCAGCGAGCCGTCGGCAAGTTGGCCCTCGGGGGGAACGTCGGTCGGGGGCGCGAGGGCGATATGGGTGGATCCGAGCAGGCTCGTCTGCCCGATCCGGGCCGTCGCGTTCGCGGGCAACCGCACCGACTTGTCCAAGGACACCGTCACCTTCGCGTGCCAGTTGTCTGGCTCGATGGAGCTGATGCTGCCGACCGTGACATCGTCGACCAGCACCGGCGAGTTCGGGCTGATCGTGGTCACATCCGGCATCTCGATCACCACGGCGAAACTGCCGTCACCGCGGCCAGCGGCCCCGGGCAGCGGCAGCGAGTTCAGGCCGCCCCACTCGCACCCGGACAGCACCAGGGTCGCCGACAGCGCCGCGGCACCGACCGCCCAGCCGCGGCGGCTCACCGTGTCCCCGTCCACGGCGCGAGCAGCGCACCGAGATCCGGAACCGGGACGGTCGGCATCGTCAGCGCGGGCATCGACGCGGCCCCCGGGGCGGCGGCCGGAGCCGGCGGGCGCAGCTGCGGCTCGCTGTAGATCAGTTGCTCCGGCGCCGCGCCGAGCGCGCGGCTCGGGTTGACGGTCAGGTCCGGGTAGTTGGCCTTGACGGTGTTCAGCAGCGGACCCAGGTACTGCGCGCACAGTTCCGCCCCCCTCTCGGACGTCTCGTTGGCCAGCCCCGCGATGCCACCGCAGATGAAGTTGATCGGATTCCCGATGTTCTGGAATGCCGGGACGCCGATCATCGATCCCAGTGCGGGCCGATAGATGTTGTAGTAGTTGGCCAGTGCCGTCGGGCCCAGGTGCAGCACCCGCTCCAGCCCGTCCTTCTTGTCGACGAGTACCCGGGAGACGTCGGCGAGCTTCGCGACCTGCTCGGTCAGCCCGGTCCGGTTCTGCGCGACGAACCGCTGCACATCGGCGACGGCGGCGTCCAGGTCGGCGAGCGCGGGCGCGAGCTGGGTCCGGCCCTCCGCAAGCAGTCCGGAGACCGTCGCGAGCCGTCCCTGGAACTGCACGATCTGCTCGTTGCTCGCGGCGAGTGCGGTGGTGAACGCCTGGAGTCCACGAACGGTGCCGAACAGGTCGTCACCGCTGTCGGACAGGGTGCTCATCGCCCTGGACAGCTCGGCGACCGAGTTCCCCAGCGCGGCGCCGTTGCCCTGCAACGCGGATCCGGCGCCGTTCAGCAGGTTCGCGGCCGGTCCGGGATCGTCGCCGCTCGGCCCGAGCACGTCCGCGGCGCGTCCCAGTTCGGCCTTGATCCGGTCCCACTCGACCGGGACGGCGGTCCGGTCGACACCGATCTCGGCGCCGTCGCCGAGCGCCGGTGCCCCCTCCTCGATGACCGCGGGGGTGAGCTGCACGAATCGCGCGGACACCAGCGACTGGGCGACGATCACCGCCTTCGCGTCCGCGGCGACCGGGACCGAGCGCTCCAGCGTCAGCCGGACCCGCATCCGGTCGCCGTCCGGGTCGATGCCCGTCACCCGGCCCACGTCGACACCGACGACGCGGACATCGTCACCGACGTACAGGCCGGTGGTCGACGTGAAGTACGCGGTGATCCGGTAGTACCGAAGGTGCTGCACGGTCAGGTATCCGGCGGCGGCGATCGCGGCAACCAGGACCACCGTGGCGCCGCCGAGCAGGAGTCTGCGCCGACCGACCGTCGGCCACGGGATCGTCATCGGACCTCCGGGATGGGCAGCGGTGCGGGCGGCAAGCCGACCGCGGGGTTCACCAGCACCTGGGTGTACTGGCCGGGGACCAGGTTCTGGATGTATGCGTAGTAGAAGGGACCGCTGGCCACCGTGTCGCCGAGCGTTCCGACGTAGGTGCCGAGGCCATCGATGCCGGTGGCCATGCTGTCCTTGTTCCGCTGCAGCACGCCGACGACGGTGTTCAGCTTGTCCAGCACGGGGGTCAGCTGCGCCTCGTTGTCGTGCACGAATCCACTCAGCTGCGTCGACACCGCCGAGACGTTGTCGAGCAACTCCGCCAGCGCGGCCTGCCTGCGGGTCAACTCGCCGAGCAGCGCGTTGCCGTCCACCAGCAGCGAATTCACCTGGGGGCCGCGCTCGGCGAGGATCCCGGCGACCCGGTCGGCGTCCGCGAGCAGGGCGCGCAGCGTCTCGTCCCTGCGGTTGAGGCTGTCCGAGATGCGGGCGACACCATCGAGCGCGGGTCGCAGATTCGGCGCGCTGTCGGTCAGCACGGTTCCCACCTCGTCGAGGGACGCCGACAGCCGGTCCAGGTCGATGTCCTCCACCGTGGTGGTCAGGTCACCGAGCACGTCGGGCAGCGAGTAGGCCGACCTGGTGCGGTCGAGGGGGATCTCGCCGCCGACCGGGATCCGCCCGGCACCGTCGAGATCGAGGGTGACGGCCCGCTTTCCGAGCAGCGACATCGTGGTCACCGCCGCCGAGGTGGCCGCGCCGAGGTCGACGGACTCGTCGAGCGTGAAGTCGACCCGGGCACGCCCCCGCTCGACCGCGATTCCGGTGACCGTCCCGACCGCGACCCCCGCCGCGTTGACCTCGTCCCCGGTGGCGAGACCGCTCGCGTCCTCGAACACCGCGTGGTAGGGCACCCCCGACTCCACGAACGGCAGATTCTGGTACTGCAGTGCCGCGAGCACCGCCGCCACCGTCACCGCCAGGCCGACCACCCCGACCCGCACCGAGCGGCCTTCCGTCGCACTTCTCATCGCGGCGCGCACCTCCCCGTCGTCTGGTCGATCAGGTCAACGGTCATCGGCTTTCCGTCGATTCCGTCGACCTTCATCGCGATCCCGCACAGGTAGAAGTTGAAGAAGGAGCCGTACGCGCCGATCCGGATCAGCTGCCGGTAGTTCGACGGCATCGAGGCCACGATCCGGTTCAGCTCGTCCTGCTGCTCAACCACCGGGACCAGGCTCGCGTCGAGTTCGGCGATCGTCCCCGCGATGTCGGGGCGGGTGTCGGTGAGCAGGTCCGCGAAGGTCCCCGTCGCGGTCGTCACGCTCGACACCGCGTCCCCGATCAGCTCGCGATCCGCCCCCAACCCACTCACCAGTTGCTGCAGATGGTCGAGGGTGTCACCGAACTGGTCACCGCGGCCCCGCAGCTCGCTCAGCACCGCGTCGAGGTTGTCGATCACCCGGCCGATCAGCTGGTCCCGGTCCGCGAGGGTGGTGGTGATCGACCCGGTGTGCGCGAGTACCGAGCTGACGGTGCCGGACTGCCCCTGGAAGACCTTGAGCAGCGACATCGACAGCTGGTTCACCTGGACCGGGTCCAGTGCCCGGAACAGCGGTTTGAATCCGCCGAGCAGGGCATCGAGGTCGAGAGCAGGCGCGGTGCGCCGCACCGGGATCGTCTCGCCCGCAGCCAGTGGCCGCGCGGCGCCAGGGGCGTCGAGCAACTCGAGATAACGGTTGCCGACGAGGTCCTGGTAGCGGACCGCGGCCCGCGTCTCGACGGTCGGCACGGCCGCCTCGTCGACGCTGAACTCGACGCGGGCACGACGGTTCGCGCCGAGTTCGACCGAGTCGACGGCGCCGACCGGGACGCCCGCGACCCGCACCCGATCGCCCGGTCGCAGGCCCGAGACGCTGGTGAACTCGGCGGCGAAGGTCGCCGACCCGCCGCCGCGGATCTGGCCGAACACCAGGATCAGGCCTGCGTTCACCAGCAGCATGACCACCGCGAAGACGCCGAACTTCACGGCATAGCCGGGCACCGTCCGGCCCGTCATCGCGGAGTCCCGAACAGGTAGCTCATCAGGTCCCCCGTCGTGTTCATCGGCTGCCCGCCGTTCGGTTGCCGTTCCGGTGCAAAGGGATTCACACCGATGTCGGTCACAAGGAAGGGCGCATTGACGTTCGGGTCCCGCAGCGGCAGACCCATGCAGTGCGGACCGCCGGTCGCCGCGACCTTCGGCAAATCATCCGGGTAGCGGTACGGCTCGGCGCCGGGGACCAGACTGATCGACATCTTCAGCCCGGGCTGACCGTTGTATGCCCCGTCGCCGATCGCCTTGCTCTCCTCAAGACCCCGGAACATGCACGGGATCACCGGGGAGTACTCGCGGAGCAGTTCGGTCGTCGGCCGCAGCGAGGCGAACAGTTCGGCGGACGTGTCGCTGTTCTGCGCCAGCACCTCCGCGCCGGTGTTCGCCAGCCCGGTCACGTTCAGCAGCAGCAGGTCGAGGTTGCGCTGCCCATCGACGAGGGTGGTTCCGGTGGTGGTGAGCGAGCCGAGGGTGCGCATCAGGTCGGGGGCGACCTCCGCGTAGGTCTGGGTGACCGGCGGCAGGTCGGTCAGCACCCGCTCCAGTTCGGGCCGGGCACCAAGGAACTCGACGAGCGACGAATCCGCCTGGACGAGGGCATCTCCCAGCCGGTCGCCGCGTCCCTGCAGGGCACCGGCGAGTGAGCCAAGCGTGGCGTCGAGCTGCTCCGGGGGCACCGCCCGCAGCACCTCGGTGAGGTTCTCGAAGACCGTGTTCATCTCGACCGTGACCTGGGACGCGTCGATGGTGGCGCCGCCGGACAGCCGCGCCTCGGCCGGATCCGGCGGCGCCGTCATGCTGACGAACTTGGCGCCGAACACCGTGTTCGAGGTGATCTCGACGTGCACGTTCGCCGGGACCGCGGCGAGGGCGTCCGGGTCAAGCAACAACGCAAGACGGGCGGTGTCGCCGTCGCCCCGCCCGATCGCGTCGACGGTGCCGATCGTGACGCCCGCCATCTTCACCCGCGCTCCCGGCTCCATCACCAGTCCGGCACGCTCGGCGAGCACCGTCACCGGAACCCGCTGCGTGAACGACTCGGTGAACAGCGCCACCGACAGCGCCACCACCCCGGCGACCGTGCCGATCAGCGCGACCGCGGCGATCTTGTACCCATACCTGTGCACGCGTCCCCCTAACCGGACAGGTTGAAGTTGCCCGAGCCGCCGTAGATCGCAAGCGAGACGAGCAGCGTCACCGCGACGACACAGATCAGCGACAGCCGTACCCCCCGCCCGACCGCGGTTCCGACCCCGGACGGCCCGCCTGCGGCGTGGTAGCCGTAGTAGGTGTGGATCAGCATCACCAGCATCGCCATCGCCAGCACCTGGACGAACGACCACGCGACGTCGAGCGGGTTGAGAAACGTGGAGAAGTAGTGGTCGTACAGGCCCGGCGACTGCCCGAAGATCACCACCGTCGTGAACCGTCCGGCGAGGAACGACGCCACCAGCGCGAGCGAGTACAGCGGCAGGATCGACAGCATTCCGGCCACCACCCGGGTGCTGACGACGTAGGGCACCGAGCTGATCGCCATCGATTCGAGTGCGTCGATCTCCTCGCTGATCCGCATTGCGCCCAGCTGTGCGGTGGAGCCGGCTCCGATAGTGGCGGACAACCCGATTCCCGCGATCACCGGTGCCGCGATGCGCACGTTGATGAACGCGGAGAAGAACCCGGTCAACGCCTCGACGCCGATGTTGCCGAGCGAACTGAAACCCTGGATGGCGATGGTGCCTCCGGATGCGAGGGTCAGGAAGCCGACGACGGCGACGGTGCCGCCGATCAGGGCGAGCGCCCCCGTGCCCATGCTGATCTCGGCGATCAGGCGCAGCACCTCCTTCGGGTGCCTGCGCAGTGCCGACGGGATGTGCGCGACGGCGCGGGCGAAGAACACCGCCTGACGTCCGAGGTCGTCGATCGACCTGGACGCCCGCGCCACCCGCGCCCGGGTCGGCCCGAACTTTCCGGTCTCGGTCAGTGCCACCGACGTCCCCTCACCCCGCCGCCAACCGGATCCCGACCGCGGTCACGATCGTGTTGACCACGAACAGCGCCATGAACGCGTACACGACGGTCTCGTTGACCGCCTCCCCAACGCCCTTCGGACCACCACGCACCGCCAGACCCCGATAGCACGCAACCAGGCCGGCGAGCAGCCCGAACAACGCCGCCTTCACCATCGAGATCGCCACCTCGGGAAGCCCGGTGAGCAGGGTGATCCCCTCGGCGAACGCGCCCGGGTTGACACCCTGCAGGAACACCGAGAACGCGAATCCGCCCGCGATGCCGATCACGCAGACCAGGCCATTGAGCAGCAGCGCGACCACCGTCGACGCCACCACCCGCGGGATCACGAGGCGGGTGACTGGGTCGATGCCGAGGACTTCCATCGCATCGATCTCCTCCCGGATGGTCCGGGAGCCCAGGTCCGCGCAGATGGCGGTGGCCCCCGCCCCCGCGACGATGAGGACCGTCACGACGGGACCGACCTGGGTCACCGCTCCGAGCGCGGCGCCGGCACCACTCAGGTCGGCGGCACCGATCTCCCGGAGCAGGATGTTGAGGGTGAAACTCACCAGCACGGTGAACGGCACCGCGACCAGGATCGTCGGGACAATCGACACGCGGGCGATCATCCAACTCTGCTCGAGGAACTCGCGCAGCTGGAAGCGGGTGCGTACCAACCCGACCGCGACCTCGGCCGTCATCCGGTAGAACTCACCGAGACCCCGGAGCATCCCCCGCCCGAGTTCCCGCGAGCCCCCCCGCCCGGATTCCTGCGAGACCACCGAACCCCCCTGGCCGGTCACGGTCAGTGCACCACGGGACACTCGGCGGCGGCCGCGGCGGCGCCCGCTGCCGGGCGGCCATAGTCAACCCGAAACTCCTTGATGCCGTTGATCCATCCGGACTGCAACCGGATCGGGTCACCGAGCCTGCTGATGTCGGGCAGGTGATCGGCGATCTTGCTGAAGATCAGGTCGATCTCCATCCGGGCCAGATTCGCGCCGATGCAGTAGTGGGGTCCGGTGCCCCCGAACGCGAGGTGCGGGTTCGGATCCCGACGGATGTCGAAGGTGGCCGGATTCTCGAACACGTCCTCGTCGAAGTTCGCGGACCCGTACAGCAGCACCACCCGCTGCCCGGCCCCGATCGGGGTCCCCGCAATCTGGGTGTCGACCAGCGCGGTGCGCTGCTGCGCGATCAGCGGCGACGCCCAGCGGAGGATCTCGTCGGCCGCCGTCCTCGGGCGGTCCCGCTTGAATAGCTCCCACTGCTCCGGATGGTCGAGGAAGGCGAGGATCCCCAGCGTTGTCGCGTTGCGAGTCGTCTCGTTGCCCGCGACCGCGAGCATGATCACGAAAAACCCGAACTGTTCCGGGGTGAGGACCTCGCCGTCGACGTCGGCGTGCACGAGTTTCGAGATGATGTCCTCGAGCGGCTCCGCCCGCCGTGCCTCCGCGAGTTGGTAGGCGTAGCCGAGGATCTGGGCGGACGCCATCCTGGACTCGCCGGCAAGGCTCTCGTCGTCGTAGCCGGTCATCTGGTTCGACCACTCGAACAGCTGCTGGCGTGCCTCCGGCGGGACACCGAGCAGTTCCGAGATCGCCTGCATCGGCAGCTCACTGGCCACCTGGTTCACGAAGTCACCGTGCCCGGCTGCCGCGGCCGCGGTCGCGATGTCCTCGGCCCGTGCGTCGAGTTTCTCGCGCATCGACTCGACGGACCGGGGCGTGAACAGCCGGGAGACCAGCTTGCGCAGCTGGGTGTGCTCCGGGGCGTCCTTGTTGATCAGGACGTGCTTGGTGACCTCGAGTTCCTCCGGGGTGATCGCCGCCTCGTGCCGGGGGATTGCCCCGTTGGCGTTGGAGGAGAACTCGTCCGAGCGCAGCGACACGTCCCGGATGTCCGCATGCCGGGAGACGACCCAGAAGCCGTCGTCGGGGAAGCCGTCCACCCCCGGTTCCTTCGCGTTCCACCACACCGGTGCACACGCGCGGAGCCTCGCGTACTCCTCGAACGGGATCCGCTCGCCGTGCAGTCGGGGATCGGTGAAGTCGAAGCCCGCGGGTAGATCCAGATCGGCACTGTCTGCCATTGCAGTGACTCCTCAGGGAAGTGGGCGCGCCGGATGAACGTGCGCGAGGGCACTCAGTCGATGTGGTGATCGGGATCGTTGGCCGCCGCATACGCCTTCGCCCAACCGAAATCGGGTTTGCCGCTGGGTGTTCGGGCGATCTCCTCCGCCACCCAAAAGGTGCGGGGGATCTTGTACCCCGCGAGCTGCGTGCGGGTGTGCTTCTCGAGGGAATCGAAGTCGATAGGGGTGCCGTCGCGGCCGTGCAGCACCGTCGCCACCCGGCTGCCCCACCGATCGTCGGGGACGCCGATCACGATCGCGTCGTACACGTCGGGGTGCGCCTTCACGACGGCCTCGACCTCCTCCGCGAACACCTTCTCGCCGCCGGTGTTGACGACCATGTTGCCGCGCCCGAGCAGGGTGATGGACCCGTCGTCCTCGATCCGCGCCCGATCCCCGGTCACCACCGCCCGCTGCGGGGCCCCGCCCGAGGCCCCGTCGGCGGCGCCGGTGACCATCCGGAAGATCTCGGCGGACTTGGCCGGATCGTTGTAGTAGCCGACCGGCACGTTCCCGAGCTTGGCGAGCCAGCCCTCGGCACCCGACCCGGCAGGCAGGATCCGATCATCGTCGTCCACCACCACCGAGAACCGATTCGCGGCGACCTTCGGCCCACCCCGCTGTTGCGACCCCTTCGTCGCGAAACCGATTCCGCCGAAGCCTGTTTCGGACGAACCAACCGAATCGGTGATCATCAGGTTCGGCATCGCCTCGAAGAAGGCGTCCTTGACGGCCGCCGAGAACAACGCGGCGCCGGACGCAACCACACCGAGGCTCGAGGTGTCCCGGTCCTGTCGGCGGTACGCATCCACCAGGGGTCTGCCCATCGCGTCCCCGGTGATGACCATGACCTGCGGACGGTGCTCGGCCACGACCTCCCAGACCTGCTCGGCGTCGAATCGGGGTTCCATGATCACCGTGTTCCCGGAGAAGAAGGCGGTGAACGTGGGCATCAACGCAGAGGTATGGATCAGCGGCGGCAGCATCAGCCACCGCATCGCCTCCGCTGCCGCGGCCCCGGTCCGGGACTGTTGGTACTCGTCGGTGATCGGCGCACCGGAGTAGAAGTCGTACCCTCCGCCGAGGACCCGCCAGATGTCCTCGTGCCGCCACACCACCCCCTTCGGCCGTCCGGTGGTTCCGCCGGTGTAGAAGATGTACCGATCGTCCGGACTGCGTTCACCGAAGCCCCGTTCCGGGGATCCGGCGGCGAGCGCGTCCGCGTAGGTGATCGCGCCAGGGACCCGCTCCGCCGCACCGGTTGCCAGTGCGTCCGGGACCGCAACGAGGTGCCGGATCCGCGGCGCGGCGGGCAGCACCTCGGCGATCCGATCCGCGAAACCCTGATGGAAGACCAGGGCGTCGAGATCGGCGTTGTCGTAGAGATACTGCAACTCGTCTGCGGTGTACCGGTAGTTGACGGTGAGCGGGACCGCGCGGAGCTTGAACGCGGCAAGGATCGCGACCATCGTCTCGATCGAATTGTGCATGTGCACACCGATGTGCGCGCCGGCACCGAAGCCCGCGTCTGCGAGGTGATGCGCGAACCGGTTGGCCCGCTCGTCCAGCTCGCGGTAGGTGACCTTCTCGCCGGAGACGATCATTGCGAGACGGTCGGGCATTGCATCCACGGAGTGCTCGAACAGATCAGCGAACGTGTAGGCCATATGTGCATGTCCTTCGTCGGATGTGGGCGCTCACACTACATAGAGCGGCAGGGGAATTCCGCGATCTTCGAAAACAAAGGCGGCACCGGTGCTGACCTTGGTGATCGCCACCTCAACGCACTCCGGTGCTGACTCGTCGGTGAGGTCGACGGTGACCAGCAGCCCCGAGGCCTCCTCGCCGAGGACCCGGACCGTGAAGCGCGGGTTCACCCCACGCACCAGCGCCTGCAACGGCTCGAGGTGGGCCCCGTCGATGAGGGTCGGCCAGCCGCCGTCGGTGTCGACCGGTCCGCCGCGGCCCAGCCACAGGTCCAGCCGTGTTCCGTCGAACCGGATCTCGCTGTGCACGTACTGTTTCGGCGCCAGCAGCGGATGCACCGACAGCACGGTGGCCAGTCCCTCCAGGTCGTCGGGCAGCCCCAACGCGTCTCGGATCCGCCGCGCGGCGACCCCGGCGATTCCGGTCAGTTGCTTGCGGGTGATCTCGGCGGCAGCGTCCGCGTCGGCCCGCTTGCGCACCGCGAGCTGGAACCCGAGCACGAGCAGGTGCTGCTGCAGGCACACCTCCTCCGCGATCCGCACCAGCGTCGACCGGGAGAAGTCGGCGAACCGCAGGTCCGACAGGAGTGGCCCCGAATAGTCGTGTGCCCCTTCGTCGGAGTGGTCGATCGGGGTGAGCTCGAGGGCGTATGCCTCGGTGCGTCCGATCTGCTCGGTGTGTGGTTCCATCACCGGCGGGATGTGCGCGTCGTCGATGATCACCGTCCACGCGCAGTGCGGATGCCGGTCCGCTGGCCTGCGCGGCGGCCGGTGAATCGGACGCACCTGGGCGTGCGGGTTGGTCGCCAGCGCGGTCGCGTCGAAGGTCGGGTCCTCGATGTCGTGGCACATCGCGGTGACGTACTCGTCGCCGAGCGGCTCGACGTCCATCAGCGCCCCGCAGTGGTCCAGCCAGAACTCGCCGCGGCGCGGAGTGTCCACCCGATACCGGAAGTCCATGAACTGCGGCGGTGCGCCGATGTCGAGCTGCAGTCCCTTGAAGATGGTCACCACGTCGTCGCCCTCGTAGCCGAGCGCCCGCTGCATCCGCCGGGTGTACCAGGGGCTCGACGCCTGCCATTCCTCGATCGCGACCTGCGCCATGCCGTCCCGGCCGAACCGGGCGATCAGGTGTGCCATGCCGGACCGGTCGATCAGCTGCCCGCACAGCAGTAGCTCGGGCACCACGGTGGCGAGGTCCGCGCGGGAAAGCGCCTCGAACGACCGCCTCGCCTCGGTGCTCACCACAGCGGCACCGGCGCGGTGCCGACCCGGTACCAGCCCGGCAGTTCCTTGCCGGACACCGAGCGCTGGATCCGGCCCTGCATGCCCGTCGACAGCGCGTTGTCCTTGATCATCTCCATGAACAGCGCGGACACGTTCCCGAAGTCGAAGAAGTCGCGCTGCCAGGACCATTGGAAGTTGCCGCCGTAGCGGAACCAGCTGCCGCCGATGCCGTACACGGAGTAGTTGCCGCCGTCGGCGCGGGTGGCATCGGCGACCTGCTTCCACAGCCCGATCACGTTGCCGCTGCGCTCGTCGACGACGAACTCCTGGTACGGGTATTGCCAGCCGTCGAGCCCCTGCATCTCGAGGCCGAGCGCGACCTCGCGGATCTCGTCCCGCCCGACGGCCATGAAGTCCTGCTTGGGGCCGTAGTTCCAGCCGTAGGTGGCGTCGTCGGTGTAGAAGTCGGCCAACGGCGTCCAGTCGCCCGCGGCCTCGGCGCTCTTGTTTCCGTCCACCCAGCGCTGCACCATCTCGTCGAGTTCGGCGCGGTCGAATCCGGTCATGCTCTCTCTCCTCGAAGTCTCGTCGTGCGGATGTTGCTCGGTACGGGGTCGACCGGGCGGGGGCGCGGTCGGGGTGCTCAGTCGGGTGTGACCCGCAGTGCCCGCGTCGGGCAGTAGCGGATCGCGTTCTCCACATCGCCGCGCAACGATTCGGGCGGGGTCGGGTCGAGAATCTCGACGGTTCCCCGCTTCGGCACCGTGAACACGTCCGGCGCCTCCATCTCGCAGGCGGCATGCCCCTGGCACAGATCCGGGTCCACCTCGACGCGCATCGTCATGCCTCGCTCGGGCTGTGCGAGACCGGGAGTCCGGTCTCGGTGGGCGCCGCCGCCGCGCCTGCCGGAACGCGACCGGGGCGCCTGCGGTAGCGCACCGTGCACGGCTGCTGCAGCTGGACCACCATCTTGCTGTGATCGTTGCGGTAACTGTCCGCGGGTTGCGCCATCTCGAACTCAAAGTCCCGCAACAGGATTGAAAAGATCGCCTTCAACTGCATCTGCGCGAAGGCGGCACCGACGCACCGGTGCCTGCCCGCACCGAACGGGATCCAGGTCCACCGGTTAACGATGTCCTCCTGATTCGGGTCGAGGTAGCGACCCGGATCGAACCGGTCCGGGTTCGGGAAGTCCTCGGCGATCCGGTTCGAGATCGCCGGGGTCGCGGCAACGAGATTGCCCTCGTCGATCGCGAAGCCGCCGACCTCGAAGTCGCCGCGGGCGACCCGGAGCAGGAGGATCAGCGGCGGATGCAGCCGCAGGGTCTCCTTGATCACCGCCTCCAGCACCGGGATCTGCCGCAGCGCGTGGAAACTGATGTCGGCGCCGTCGGAGTACAGCTCGTCGAGTTCGGTGGTGACCCGCTCCATCGTCTCCGGATGCCGGAGCAACTCGATCAACGACCAGGCGGCGGTCCCGGAGGTGGTGTGGTGACCGGCGAACATCATCGAGATGAAGATGCCGGTGATCTCGTCGGCGGAGAAGCGCAGGTTGCCATCCTCGTCGCGGACCGAGACCAGGACGTCGAGCATGTCCCGGTCCTCCCTGCCGACGGGCGGGTGCGCGATCCGTCCGGTCATGATCTCCTGCACCAACTCGACGAGGGCCAGCCGGGCCGCGTCCCGCCTGCGGAAGCTCTCGATCGGCGCGTACGGGTCGACGAACGCGATCGCGTCGGTGCCCTGCTCCAGCTCGTGGTAGAGCCTGGCGAAGCGGTCGTCCAGCTGGTCGCGGAACTTCTTGCCGATCAGGCACGCCGAGGAGGTGTAGATGGTCAGCTCGGCGAAGAACTCGAGCAGGTCGATCTCCCCGTCGTCGCCCCAGCCAGCGACCAAGTTTTCGACCTCGACGCCGATCGTCGTCGCGTGTCCCTTCATCTGCTCACCGCGCAACGCCGAGTTGTGCAGCATCTCCTTGCGGCGCTCGGGGCTGGCGTCAAAGACCACACCCTCGCCGAAGATCGGCTTCATGAACGGGTAGGCGGCCTGCTGGTCGAGGTCCTCGTCGTCGGAACGGAAGAAGAACTCGTTGGCCTCGGCGCCGGAGAGCAGCACCACGGTCTTGTCGACGAGCCGGAAGGTGCCGACGTCGCCGCACTGCTCCCGCACCCGGCGCATCAGGGCGATCGGATCGGTCCGCAGTTCCTCGAGGTGGCCGTGTTCGTGTTCGCCGCCGGACACCCGGGGCGGGGTGGGGAGTGTCATCGGTCGGTCTCCTCTGCGCCGACGGGGGCGAGGGGCGCTTCCGGCTGCACCTCGACCAGGACGAGGTGGGCGCCGCGCGGGGCGCTCACCACGGCGACAATGGCGTTTGCCATGTCGGAGGCGCGCAGGAAGTAGCCGTGCCTGGCGAAGCCCCACCTGGTCCACAGCTCCGCGACCGGGGCGAGGATCTCGGGTGTCGAGTCCATGCCCATCCCCGTGAACGTCGGTCCGGGCCGGACGATCGATGCTCGAATCCCGGTGCCCTCCAGCTCCATCCGCATCTGCCGCCCCATCGCCTCGAGGCCTGCCTTTGCCGCGTCGTAGGCACCCATTCCGGGCCGTTGCCGGTCCGCACAGTCCGAGCCGATGAGCACGAAGTCCCCGCGGCGTCGCGCCCGCATGCCGGGCAGCACCCGGTGCGCCAGCCGCTGCGCACCGACCAGGTGCACATCGATCTGCTTGGCGAACCGCACCGGGTCCATCTCGTCGGCCATCCCGAACTCAAGGTCACCGGCACCGGAGACGACGATCTCGGCCGGACCGATCGCCGCCTCGGCCGCCGTGACGAAGGCGTCAACGGAGTCGTTGTCGGTCACGTCGAGGAGGTGCGCGAACGCCTCTCCCCCGTTGCTCCGGATCTTGTCGGCGATCGCCTCGGTCTGCGCAACCCGGCGAGCACCGAGCGCGACGGGGTGACCGAGTTCGGCGAGCGCGTAGGCGGTCGCCTCACCGATCCCGGAGGATGCGCCACTGATCAGGGCTGGTCTGCGGTCGGGGTTGGGTTCGAAACGGGGCATCAGCGCACCTGCACCTTCACCGGCAGGGCCGCGAAGCCCCGCACGTTCGTCGAATGGACACGTTCGATTCCGGACTCGTCGACGTCGTAGGCCCGAACCTGCCGAGCGAACTCCGCCAGCGCGATGT
Source organism: Rhodococcus sp. NPDC058532 (assembly GCF_042719255.1). Classification (NCBI taxonomy): domain Bacteria; kingdom Bacillati; phylum Actinomycetota; class Actinomycetes; order Mycobacteriales; family Nocardiaceae; genus Rhodococcus; species Rhodococcus sp. NPDC058532. The sequence continues at coordinate 371,712 of NZ_JBHXNU010000003.1, read as the reverse complement.
TCGCCTCGAGTCGCGCCAGGTGCGCACCGAGGCAGAAGTGCACGCCGCCACCGAAACTCGCCAACCTGGTGGAGGCGCCGCGACCGATCAGGAACTCGTCGGCGTCCTCGAACACCTCGTCGTCGCGGTTGGCCGAGCCGATCAGCAGCAGCACCTTCTCCCCGGCGGGCACCACCGCGCCGTGATACTCGAGGTCGACGGCGCTGGTGCGGGCAACGATCTGACTGGAGGTGTCGTAGCGGAGGGTCTCCTCCACCCAGTCGGGGACCCGATCCGGATTGCCGAGGACCGGCGCGACCTGATCCGGATGCCGTGCACCCCAGTACAGCGCGTTCCCGAGCAATTTGGTTGTGGTCTCGTTGCCCGCCACGACCATCAGGAACATGAACCCCAGGATCTCCTGGTCGGTCAGCTTGTCGCCATCGATCTCGGCGTCGAGCAGTGCCGAGGTGAGGTCCTCGGTGCGTGAGCGCCTGCGTTCGGCGATCATGTCCTTGTAGTAGGTCATCAGCGCCATCGAGGACTCCACCGCAGCCTGCGGGACGTCCAGCACGCCATCCTCGCGGTGCACCACCAGGTCCGCCATCCGGCGCAGTTCGGTGCGGTCGGCCTGCGGCACCCCCAGTAGCTCGGAGATCACGTCCATCGGCAGCCGTCCGGCGACCTCGGCGATCCAATCGAACTCGCCGGCGGCGAGGGCCGGATCCAGGTACTGCCTGGCAAGTTCGTGGATCCGGCCGTCGAGTTCGGCGACGCGCCGCGGCGTGAAGCCGCGGGACACCAGCTGCCGCAGCCGCATGTGCCGGGGATCGTCCATCGCGAGAAACGACATCACCAGGTGGGCGTGCGGACCGTACGCCGCCGGGTCGAGCGAGACGCCGTTGGCGCTCGAGAGCCGGGTGTTGTCCTTGAACGCCTCCATCACGTCAGCGTGCCGGGACAACGCCCAGAACCCGAGGTCGGTGTTGTGGTACAGCGGCGACTCCTCGCGCAGGCGCCGGTAGGTCGGGTACGGGTCGTCGTGGAAGTGGTAGTCGTACGGGTTGAACACCAGCGGGTCGAGCAGGGTCGCGCCGTTCGAATCCGTCATGCGTTACTCCAATATCATTGTGGCGGAACGCTCCAGTCGGTCGGCGAGGTCCGCGTAGGACCCGTAGCCCATCCCGGCCCTGAGCAGCGCTCCGGCGTAGAGAAGTTCGAGGGTTTCGAGCACATCGGGGTCGGGGTCGCGGCCGGACGGGGTCGACTCGTCCCCGCGGAGCGCGTCGAGGAGGCGGTCGCGGATCTCGATGCCGATCCGCACCCGCAGGTGCTCCACGTCCGGGTCGCCGCCGAGCAGGGCATTGGTCACGGCAGCCGAGAGTCCGGGTTCGTCGGCGAGCAGCAGCGCGATGTCACGCAGGACGGCGACCACGCGGCCGGTTCGATCGTGGCCGTCGGTCGCCGGACGCGGCGACCGCGAGAGTCGCCGCCAGAACACCTCGGCGACGAGGTGCTCCTTCGACGAGAAGTAGGTGTACGCGGTCGCGGGCCCGACACCGGCACGGGCCGCGACGGCGCGGACGGTGAGGCCAGCGAAGTCCTCCTCCCGCAGGACGTCGACCGCCGCGACGCACAGGCGGTCGACGGTGTCCGCCTGCTTGGGGGTGAGACGGCGTCGGGTTGACTCGAAACTGCTGGGAACGCGATCACTACTAGACACGTGTCCAGACATTACTACAGTTCGCGAAGCGCAACCATCGCCCCGGACAGCCGGCCGCACCGTGTCGCACACGATCATCGCCGACCGGCATCGCCGGTCGCGCAGCCGAACGAACCCGGCCCGAGTCAAACGCGCCATGACCGAACTCCCTTCTATGCGACGAGCGGAGATGTACCCGAAACCCGTTGCACGCGACATTTGTGCAAACTATAGTCCAGACACCTGTCCAGAAAGGAGTTTTGCGCAATGACGCTTCGACCTTCCGACAGCTCGGCACTGCTCGTCGACGGCAAGCTGATTCCCGGATCCGGCGGCACCTTCGAGATCGTCAATCCCGCAACCGAGGAGATCGTCGGCCGCGCCGCGGAGGCCACCGCCGCCGACATGGACGCGGCGATCGCGGCCGCACGCACGGCCTTCGACACCACCAACTGGTCCCGCGACCACGCCTTCCGCGCCCACTGCCTCCGCCAACTCCGCGACGCGCTGCAGTCGCACCTTGAGGAACTGCGCGAGATCACCATCGCCGAGGTCGGTGCGCCCGCCATGCTGACCAACGGGCCGCAGCTCGCCGGGCCGATCGAGGACCTGCGGTACTGGGCCGATCTCGCCGAAAACTATGCGTGGGAGCAGGATCTCGGCAGTGCAACCCCGATGGGCATCCCCACCCACCGCCGCCTGCTCAAGGAGGCGATCGGCGTGGTCGGCGCGATCACCCCGTGGAACTTCCCGCACCAGATCAACTTCGCCAAGCTCGGCCCGGCCCTCGCCGCGGGCAACACGGTGGTCCTCAAGCCTGCCCCCGACACGCCGTGGTGCGCGGCCCTGGTCGGCACGGTGATCGCCGAGGAGACCGACATCCCGCCCGGCGTCGTCAACATCGTCACCTCCACCGACCACCGGCTCGGCGAGCAACTGTGCACCGATCCCCGCGTCGACCTGATCTCGTTCACCGGGTCCACCGGCACCGGCCGCGCGGTGATGGCGGCGGCCTCACGGTCGCTGAAGAAGGTGTTCCTCGAACTCGGGGGCAAGTCCGCGTTCATCGTCCTCGACGACGCCGACATCGCGGGCGCCAGTTCCTACGCCGCGTTCTCGGTCGCCGTGCACGCCGGCCAGGGCTGTGCGCTGTGCACCCGGCTGCTGGTGCCCCGCGAACGGTACGACGAGGCGGTCGCGGCCGCGGCGCGGGCAATGGCCGGGGTCGGCACCGGCGACCCCACCGACCCCGGCACCGTGTGCGGCCCGCTGATCTCCGCGAAGCAACGCGACCGGGTCGAGGGCTACCTGAGGCTGGCCGTGGAGGAGGGCGGCACCGTCGTCACCGGCGGCGGGCGGCTCGCCTCCCTGGAACGCGGCTTCTTCATCGAACCGACTCTCATCGCCGGCCTGGACAACTCGTCAAGGGTTGCGCAGGAGGAGGTCTTCGGCCCGGTCCTGGTGGTGCTGCCGCACGATGGTGACGACGACGCGATCCGGATCGCGAACGACTCCCCCTACGGACTGTCCGGGGCGGTGTGGGGCACCGACCCCGATCGCATCGACCGGGTTGTCAGCGGCGTTCGCACCGGCACCCTCGGCGTCAACGGCGGCCTCTGGTACTCCGCCGACGCCCCGTTCGGCGGCTACAAGCAGTCCGGCATCGGCCGCGAGATGGGCGTCGCTGGCTTCGAGGAGTACCTCGAGACCAAGCTCGTCGCCTATCCCGCCACCACCTGAGCGGATCCACCCGCTCCACTCAGCTCGGCCACTCGAACTCGACCAGAAAGCAGGACATTTCACATGGGACGTTTCGACGGACGCACCGCGATCGTCACCGGTGCGGCACAGGGCATCGGCGAGGGGTACGCGAAGGCGCTGGCCGCGGACGGGGCCAACGTGGTGGTCGCCGACCTCAACGCGGAACTCGGTGAGCAGGTCGCCAAGCAGATCGGAGCCGACGGCGGCTCGGCGATCTTCGTACAGGTCGATGTCGCCGACGGCGCGTCGGCGCAGGCCCTGGCCGACGCGACGATCGCGAGGTTCGGCGGCATCGACCACCTGGTCAACAACGCCGCGATCTACGGCGGGATGAAGATCGATTCACTGCTGACCGTGGACTGGGACTACTACCGTCGGTTCATGTCGGTGAACATGGATGGCGCGCTGCAGGTCTGCCGGGCGGTGGTCCCGCACATGCGCGCAACCGGCGGCTCGATCGTCAACCAGTCCTCCACCGCCGCATGGACCTACTCCAACTACTACGGTCTGGCCAAGGCGGGCATCAACAGCCTCACCCAGCAGTTGGCGACCGAACTCGGCTGGTCAAAGATTCGGATCAACGCGATCGCCCCCGGCCCGATCGACACCGAAGCCACCCGGACGTCCACACCACAGGCCATCGTCGCCGACATGGTGAAACGGATCCCGTTGCAGCGGATGGGCACTCCCGAGGACCTCACCGGCCTGTGCCTGTTCCTGCTGTCCGACGAGGCGAGCTGGATCAGCGGCCAGATCTTCAACGTCGACGGCGGACAGGTGTACCGGTCATGAGCACGGGCACGCCGAACGCAACGGCGGTGACCGTCGGATACATCGGTCTCGGCAACATGGGTGCGCCGATGGCGAAGCGATTGCTGGACTGGCCGGGCGGGCTGGTGGTGTGCGACGCCCGCCCCGAGGCCGTGGAACCGTTCGTCGCCGACGGGGCCGCCGCGGCCGCCACCCCGGCCGCCGTCGCTGCGCAGGCCACGGTGATCTCGGTGACCGTCCTCGACGACACCCAGGTCCGCGACGTCGTCACCGGCCAGGACGGCATCCTGTCCACCGCAACGCCCGGCACCGTCGTCGCGGTGCACTCGACGATTGCGGACACCACCGCGGTGGAGTTGGCGCAGGCCTGCCTGCAGGCGGGGGTGCATCTGGTGGACGCCCCGATCAGTGGCGGCGCGATGGGCGCCAAGCAGGGTCGGCTCGCGGTCATGGTCGGTGGCACCGAGGAGGCGTTCGAGGCGGTGCGCGAACCCTTCGCCCGGTTCGCCGAACTGGTCGTGCGGGCGGGCGAGGTCGGCGCGGGTACCCGCATGAAACTGGCCCGCAATCTCCTGCACTTCATCTCGTTCACCGCGGCCACCGAGGCGCAGCGGCTTGCCGAGGCGGCGGGCCTGGATATACGTGAGCTCGGGAAGGTGGTGCGGCACACCGACGCGATCACCGGCGGGCCCGGCGCGATCATGCTCCGCGACACCACCGCACGGGTCGCCGAATCGGACGGGTGGTACTCGATCCTCGGGCACGTCCGCACCCTCGGAGAGAAGGACCTGTCGCTCGCGCTCGATCTCGGCGATCGGCTCGACGTCGACCTGCCGCTCGCCACCGCCGCGCTCACCGGACTCGGTCCCGGGCTCGGGGTGGGTCCCGGCACCCTCGCCCAATCCGTACCATCGAAGGAGCCCGCATGAGCGAGAACGGAAACGCAGCCGACGGCGTCACCAGTGAGGCCCGGCGTCGCGGTGTCGCGATGATGAACCAGGTCTACGGGTGGGAGATGCCCGCCGACGTGCCCGGCGACTTCTTCGCCGTCACCGCCGATCACCTGTTCGCCGATATCTGGACCCGCCAGGGACTGAGCCTGCGCGACCGACGCCTGCTGCTGCTCGGCGCGATCGCGGCACAGGGGCAGACGGAGGTCGCGAAGATTCAAATCAACGCGGCGATCGGAAACGAGGAGCTGACCGAGCAGCAGGTGGAGGAGGCCGCGATCTTCCTCTGCCACTACGTGGGCTGGCCGCTGGGGACCGGACTGAACAACGCCCTGATCTCGGTGAAGTCGGATCGACGGAAGGCCGCCCGGGCCGCGGAGAAGGCGGCGGCCGCACAGGCCGCCGAAAACGGTTCCGCTCCGTAACGCAATTCGGCCCCGAACCCCACCCGGACCGGAAATACTGCTCTGATGCGCGTCTCCGCCGCCCGTGCGTGATTTTCACCCCGGTTGGGGGGAAAATCACGCACAGTGCGGGGACCCGCACACTGCACCCGACACGAAGGACCCGATCACCCATGGCCGAGGCCACCCCCATCCGTCCCCTGCCCGCATCGAGCATCGACACCTGGCACCACGAGGCCGACGTGGTGATCGCCGGCTACGGCATCGCCGGGGTCAGCGCCGCGATCGAGGCCGCCCGCGCGGGCGCCGACGTCCTGGTCCTCGAGCGGACCAGCGGATGGGGTGGGGCGGCCGCCCTTGCCGGCGGGTTCATCTATCTCGGTGGCGGCACCCCGCTGCAGAAGGCCCTCGGGTTCGACGACACCCCCGAGAACATGAAGGCGTTCATGATGGCCGCCCTCGGCCCTGGCGCCGACGAGGAGAAGATCACCGACTACTGCGACGGCAGCGTCGACCACTACAACTGGCTGGTCGAGAACGGGGTGCCGTTCAAGGAGAGCTTCTATGGCCAGCCCGGCTGGGAGACCCCGTTCGACGACGGCCTGATGTACTCCGGCGGCGAGAACGCCGCGCCGTTCAACACCGTCGCCGCCCCCGCGCCGCGGGGGCACGTCCCGCAGATGACGGGCAAGCGGACCGGCGAGAAGGGCGGCGGCTACATGCTGATGAAGCCGCTCGTCGAGACCGCCGAGAAGCTCGGCGTCACCGCCGAGTACGACATGCGCGTGCAGCGACTCATCACCGACGAGTCCGGCCGCGTCGTGGGCATCGTCGCCAAGCAGTACGGCAAGGAGCTCGCGATCCGGGCGCGTCGCGGCGTCGTCCTCGCCACCGGCAGCTTCGCCTACAACAAGGAGATGGTGCAGAATTACGCACCGCGGCTGATCGGCAAGCCGGGCGCGTCCATCGAGGAGCACGACGGCAAGGCCATCCAGATGGCGCAGGCAATCGGTGCCGACCTCTCCCACATGGACGCCACCGAGGTCGCGTTCTTCGGTGATCCGCAGCTGATGGCCCGCGGCATCCTCGTCAACGGCCGCGGTCAGCGCTACGTCAACGAGGACACCTACCCGGGGCGGATCGGACAGGAAACGTTGCTGCGCAACGGAAACCAGGCGTATCTGATCATCGACGAGGCGGCATATGAGGAGGGTTGCGCAGGCGACAGCTCCACTCCGTACTTCCGCTTCCAGCCGAAGTGGGTTGCCGAGACCGTCGAGGAACTCGAATCCGAGATGGGCTTGCCCGCGGGCACCCTGCAGTCGACGGTCGAGGTGTACAACCGGCACGCCGCGAACGGCGAGGATCCGGTCCTCGGGAAGAAGCCGGAATGGTGCAAGCCGATCGGCTCCCCCATCGCCGCACTGGATCTGCGCAACTGCACCGCGGGCTTCACCCTCGGCGGCCTGCGCACCACGATCAACTCCGAGGTCCTGCACGTCTCCGGTGAGCCGATCCCCGGCCTGTTCGCCGCCGGGCGCTGCACATCCGGGGTGTGCGCGGGCGGGTACGCGTCCGGAACCTCGCTCGGCGATGGCAGCTTCTACGGCCGCCGCGCGGGCATCTCGGCGGCGAAGGGCTGACCGCTTTGGGGTGGCCCGTGCGGATCACCGGCCACCCCGAAGCGCTCGATGCTGGTAGCGTCGCCAGCATGTCCACCGCGCAGAAAGGCTCATGACGGGCCGTCGCACTCTCGCCGTCGAGGTTGAGAACATCGCCATCGAGGACGGCGAGGCCCCGCTCCCCCGGGTCGGGTCGGTCATCGCACTGTCGCTCAGGTTTGTCGAGCTCCCACCCGCCACCGATGACGTGGTGACGATGTGCGCTCCGCTGGAACCTGATCCGGGACCCCCTATCCAGGCGTACGCCGGCGAGGACACCCCACGGCGCACGCAGTGGTCGGGGCTGCTCCGCGGGGACGGCTGGACGGCGTCCTGGCGCGGCTTCCGTCCCCGCACCGGGCAGGTCGAACTCACCGGCCGCTTCCACTGCGTCCTCGGCGACGACGCCGGACGCGTGCGGGGGCGCGTCACCCGGGTTCGGATCGTGAGCGAGCGCTTTCGACGCCGACCCGGACCCGGTACCGCATGGAACATGTCGGCGGGGCACCGGAGACTCCGGGACGTCGACGTCTCGCCGCGGTTCTTCGACCGTGAGGCGCTGTACGCGCAGGACCGGGACGAGGCGGACTCCGATGTCGGCGTGTTGATCGACCTCGAACTCGACGACGTGCCCACGCTGCCGACCCGACCGAGCATCGTCCCCGGCGGCGTCTCGGCGGCTGGCGGACGGCTGTGGGTGTCGGACTGCACCCTGCCCGTAGTGGTGAGCATCGACCGTGACCGCACCGTTCGTGAACACGTGCTGCCCGCACCGATCGGCCCGTCCCGCCGCGTCTGGGCGACACCGACGGGCTGCTGGGTCGGCGGCCGCGACGGCCTCTTCCGGTGTGCCGACGACGCGGAGCCACGTCGCGTCGGTGACGGGGCAGCACACACGGCAGTAGTCCTGGGCGACGCGCTGCTGGTGTGCCGAGCGGAGGGCGCTTGGGTGCTGCACCGACCGGACGCCGACCCCGTCGAGATTGACGCTCCGCATGGCCATGTCGCCGCGATCGCCAGCGACAGGGCGGTGGCCATTGCCGCTGTTGCACTGGATAATTCGACTATCCGACTCGTTCGGGTCGACCCGACCGGCGCGGCGACGATCGGTCCGGAACTGCGGCACTCCGGACGGAGCAGCCGCCTGTTCCTCGCCGGATCACCGTCACTCCTCTTCCTGGGCGACCACGCGGTGCCGGTGCTTCCGGACCTGACGCTCGGAACGCCGCGACGGCTGCCCAGCACGGTGATGGTCGGCGGACAGGTCGGGCCGTACGCGTGGACCGTCAATCACCCACCGGACGGGTCGGGACGATCGGGATGGTGGCCGCTGCCCGGTCCGGTGGATTACGACCGCGGGCGACAGTTCTGGCTGTTCACCCTGCTGGACCCGCACACGCTGGAACCGGTACGCAGCACCCCAATCCTCGCGACCCGGCCATCGGTCACGGTCGACGACGACGGCGCCGTGTGGGTCGTGGCCGAGGGGGTTCGGTCAATCCCCGACGCCACGATGCGGTGGCCGGAGGTGCTCGACGTCGCCGCACTCCTCGATGCATCGCGCAGTCGAGAGCCACGCCCGCCCCGCGACCCCGCCGATCCTGATCCGCCGTGACCGCGTGGCTCCCGGTGGGGATCAGCCGGGCTGCGCGGCGTCGAGCGCGGCGAGGTACCCGAAGACGATCGCCGGTCCAATGGTCGCCCCTGGGCCCGCATAGGTATGTCCCATGACCGGCGCGCTGGTGTTGCCCGCCGCGTAGAGTCCGCCGATCACGGTGCCGTCGGCGTGGAGAACCCTTCCGACGCTATCGGTTTCCACACCACCCTTGGTTCCGAGGTCACCGGGCACCATCTGCGCCGCGTAGAACGGCGGCTTGGTCAGTTCCCCGAGGCTGGGGTTCGGCCTGTTGGTGATGTCGCCGTAGTAGTGGTCGTAGCGACTCTGCCCGCGGCCGAAGTCGGGGTCGGTGCCCGACCGGGCGTGCGCGTTGAACCGGTCGACGGTACCGGCCAGCGCGTCGGCGGGAATGCCGATTTTCTCGGCCAACTCACGCATCGAGCCGGCACTGGTGATGACGCCGGACCGCTGCCACGACCGCGGCAGCGGCTGCCTGGCGGGAACGCCTGCGAACATGTAGCGGTTGCGGTACGTCTGGTCGAAGATCAGCCAGGCGGGGAGGTTGTCCGCCGGACCGTCGCCCTGCCCGAAGGGGCCGCCGAACATTCGGTGGGTCGCCTCGACGTAGGGCAGGGATTCGTTCATGAACCGGACGCCGCGGTCGTTGACCATCAGGCTGCGCGGCAACGATCGTTCGGCCAGCGCGAACCACGGTCCGTTCGGCAGCGGGATCGACGGAGCCCACCACGCATCGTCCATGCAGGCGACGGAGGCGCCGATGCTCATGCCCGCGGTGATCCCGTCACCGGTGTTGGTCGGTGCGCCGAGGCTCCACGACGTGTCCACCGGTTCCCGCTGGTATCGCTGCCGCATGACGGCGTTGTGGTCGAACCCACCGCACGCGAGCACGACACCACGCCGGGCGCGGACCGTGGTTGGTCCCGTGCCGTCGTCGACGACGACGCCGATGACGCGGTCACCGTCGGTGACCAGCTCGGTCATCGCGGTGCCCAGCCGCACCGGAACACCGGCGGCGCGCACCCCGAGCATCAGTTGCCCCATCAATGCCGATCCGAGGCCGACCAGCTTCTTCCGTCGGATGCGTCCCATCGCCGTCCTGGCCCCGACTCGCAGCATCCGCTGCGGCCCCCGCCAGTGCCGCAATCCGGTGCTCAGCCAGCGGTAGTCGGACTGCTTGACCACGACGCCGAGCGGCGCCTTGGTGTACGAGGGATGCAGGGTCGCGAGGTCGGCGCCGAGCGCACTGGCGTCGAAGGGGCGCGGTTCGCAGGACCGTCCGGTGGCGCGGCCACCGGGGGCCTCGGGGAAGTAGTCCGAGTAGCCGTTCACCCATTCGAGGTCGAGCCCCGAGTTCGCGATCAGGAAGTCGAGCGCCTCTGGCCCCCGCTCAAGGTACGTCGCGATCCGGTCGGCGTCGGCGTCGTCGCCGACAATGCTGGTCAGGTAGGTGCGGGCCGCGGCGAGATCGTCGGACGGCGCGTCCCGCCGCAACACCGAGTTGCCCGGGATCCAGACGCCGCCACCGGACCGCGCGGACGATCCGCCCCAGTACTCGGACTTCTCGACGAGCACGGCTTCGAGGCCGTTGCGTGCGGCGGTGATCGCGGCCGCCATCCCCGCCGCACCCGAGCCGACGATGACGAGGTCGACCTCGTCCGTCACGCTGGCGGAATCCTGTGCCATTGTCGTTCCCTCCCTACGTTCGATGTCCATCACGATGTCCTGCTGCGGTTCTTCGACTTCCGTGGCGTCACGATCTGCTGAGTGCTCCATCGCTCACCGAGGACCGCGTCCAGCGCGCCCTCGACGCACACCGGGAGGGACGCGCCCCGGGTGCGTGGGCTGCGCAGCCACCGCAGGTAACCGAACTCGGCGGCGGCGAGCATGAGATGCACGAGCAGGCCGGGGTTGCTGTCGGATTCGGCGTCCCGGCCCATCCGCTGCGCCACCAGGTCGACCAGCCTGGCGCGGTGTTCCGGGGTGATGAGCGCGACGCGATCCAGCAGATGCGGTGCGGTCCGGAAGGCCGCCCGCCATTGCTCGACCTCCGTCGCCGCGAAGGTGGTGGAGCGGGCGAGGATCGACTGCAGGAGTGCAACGTCCGCGGGTTCATCGGCGGGCCGCTGTTCGAGCAGCGAGACGATGCCTGCGCCGCCTTCCCGGACCGGGTCGAGCAGCAGATCCTCCTTGCTGCGCACGTGCCGGAAGTAGGTGCTCGGCGAGATTCCGGCTTCGGCGGCGATCTGATCGGTCGTCACCGCGTCGAACCCGTCGCGGGCGAACAGCACGAACGCGGCCCGCTGGATCTCCGCACGGACCAGCGCCCGCTGACGCTCCCTCAATGACATTGCAGACCTTCCGTCGACATCAAGCATTGATGCGAGTATCTGCCTAGATGACAGTCACTGTCAAGCGTCGAGTCACTGCCACCATCCGACCAAGGCGCCCCGATTGGCGATGAACATTGCTGCGTATCAATCACTTCCCGATCCACTCCGTTGCCACCGGCGTGAAATGCCGACCAAGCCGCAAAGTGAGCCTCGACGACCTGGGCACCCACCGTTCCGGGTCGCCGCACCGAGCAGCTGGCATCCGCCGGAAGCCCGGAGTCAGACCGTCGCCGACGTAGCGATCACCTCCCGAACGAACCAACCGGCGAAGCAAATACCCAACCGCAAGAATCGGACCCATGACCTTGATCGGGGCACTCCTGCTCGTTGTCGGCAGCGCCGGAACGCTCGGCTCCATCCTGTACGGCGCGCCATTCCTCGGCCAGTGGACCGTCGCGGTCGCGGTTGCGTTCGTGATCATCGGAGTAGCGGGCGCATCCCTCATCACGCCACGCCGCTGATCTTCGCCCGACATTCCGAAAGCGACGGGACTCGGATGGTCAAGCAAACGCGAATATTGTTGCGCATCAATCGCATCCACACTCGAACACCCTTGCTATCGAACACACATACGAGTAACGTCAAGACATGGACCTCGACGAGCTACTCACCACACCCAACCGGGTACAGGCGTGGCAACTCGACGAAAACACACTGCCCACACTCATCCCCGAACTATCCCAACGACTGCGCCAACTCGACGCCCTCCGCGTCCACCTCGTCCACGAGATCGACGAACGCGGCACCACCCACACACTCGGCGCATCCTCCACCCAAACCTGGCTCTCCGACACCAGCAAACTCACCCCCGCAGTCGCCAAAACAATCATCGCCACCGGACGAAACCTCCGCGACAGGAAAGCCATCTCCGACGCCTTCACCGCCGGAACAGCGGACATCGACCAGATCCGGTCCATCACCGCCCTCCTCGATGACATCCCCCACCTCATCGCCGACCTCGACCCCACCCACATCAACGGCGAGCACATCGACCCCATCGCCGAATGCCGCCAACAATGCACCACCTACCTCCTCGCAGCGGCCGAACACGAACACAGCGCCGACACCGCCCGACGCGTCGCCGCCCTCCGCACCATGCTCACCAACGACGACGACGGCGTTCCACCCGACGACGAGAACACCACCCTCAACGAACTCTTCACCACCCCCACCACCGGCGGACGACTCCGAATCAAAGGCCACTTCGACAAAACCACCGGAGAACAAGTCCTCACCGCCCTGTCCGCACTATCGAAGCCGCAACCCGGACGCGACAACACCCACGGCGAACCCGACCCCGACCCACGCCCCGCACCCCAACGCCGCGCCGACGCCCTCGCCGACATCATCCGCCACTACCTCAACTCCGGCGACGCCCCCAGCGAAGGCAGCGAACAACCCCACATGACCGTCTTCGTCGGCCTCGGCGACCTCACCACCGCCACCGCACGCCACACCCCCGCAACGAAACCCCCGAACGAAAGCAGCAGGGGCAACGGCACACCCACCGACGACAACAACGCCGGCGGCCACTCGTACGGGAACGACCGCCGAGACACCGTCCAAGGCTCCGGCCACAGCTACATCCGCAGGGGTCCGGCGTGGATGCCATGGATGGGACCCATCAGCATCAACACCGCCGCCATCATCTCCTGCGACGCCACCATCACCCCCATCGTCATGGACGACAACGGCAACCCACTCGACATCGGCCACACCACCCGCATCATCCCCCGCCGACTCCGCCGCGCCCTCGACGCCCGCGACTGCGGCTGCGCCTACCCAGGATGCGGCCGACCCACCGCCTGGACCGACGCCCACCCTCCCCCAAGCACTTCGTGCAGGGAGGTGCCCCCATTCATCACTGGGCTAACGGAGGCGAAACGAAACTGTCGAACCTGGTGCTACTCTGCCGCTTTCACCACCGATACATCCACAAAGGCAAATGGACTGTGCACATCGGAGACGACGGCCACCCTCCCCCAAGCACTCCGTGCAGGGGGTACCCCCAGGTTCACACCCCCACACTGGATCGACCCCGACCGCAAACCCATCCCGGCACACAATCGAAAACAGCTGCTGTTCAGCACCTGAAACACCCTGAAACACAATAGAACCACGGAGCCGCCGAGGCCACGACCGGATAGGTCGCGGCCTGGGCGGCCGCCCGCCGCAGAAGTCCAGTCGACGCGACACTCGTTCATTCTTCAATGCAGCGTTGGAATGACTCCTCCCACGCATTGCATGTGATCGACCAACGCGTACCCAACGACCTTCTTCGAGAAGCAGTTGAAGACCGGCGCGGCGACGCAACCAGCCCTCCCAGGGTGTGGACTTGGATGCCCGTGGAATTCTTCTGCGCTACAACGCTCTTCAGTAAACACGATCCCACTCTTCGGCCGCGGCCGTGAACCTTCTGGCGCCTCACCGACCCCGATCTGCCGCGGAAAGCGCAGCAACGACCTCGGCTGTCGCGCAGAGGTTGACTCCGATCCTATCGAGATCCCCCACCCGTTCGGCGCTCGCCTGCGACACGGCGTCGATGACCAGCACGGTGCGAAAGTCCCTCTCGCTGGCATCGAACAGCGTCGCTCGCGGACAGTTGGGCAGATTGCAGCCAGCCACCACCACGGTGTCGCATCCCTGCGCACGCAGCAGCGACTCCAATTCCGTGCGATAGAAGGCACTCCATCGCGGTTTGAACAGCACAATCTCGTTCGGCCCGACGGCCTGACTACGCCCGGCGAGAAGCAGATCCTCATCCAATCGGTACCCCGGCGGCAGGATCCCGTCGGCGATCTGGCATCCGTCGGTTCCGGGAGCCGCCATCTCGGCGCCGCGTTCGATCGACTCGCGCCGAAGCACGTCGACATCCGAACCCCCAGGCGGGTACAGACGAACCACATGAACGACGGGGCGACCGGCGAGCCGGAACGCGCGCACCAACGATGAGACATTCGGCACGACGTTCGTCGTTCCCGGCACCGCGGCGTGTCCGCCGTCGAGGAAGTCACGCTGCAGGTCGATCACGACCAGAGCGGCCCGATCCCACCGTGGCGCGAGATAGTCCGTCACACCGCTCCCCTGCCCACACTCGACGACGGGCGCATTCTCCGCCCGGGTGCCCGCCGACCCCCGCGACCGGTCAGCGTCCGAGCTTGCCCGCGAGCTTCTCCAGGTAGGCGGTGACGGTGTCCTCGTCGGCGTCGGGCATGCCGTACACGACCTCGTCGATGCCGAGATCCTGCCACCGCGACAGGGTCTCGGGGACCGGCTTGCGGTCCAGGACCACGATCCGCGGTGCCCCGTCCCGGCCCGCGGCCTCCCAAGTCTTGCGCAGCAGCAACACGTTGTCCTCGATGTCCCGCTCGATCGGGGTAGTCATCCAGCCGTCCGCCGATCGGGAGATCCACTTGAAGTTCTTCTCGTTCCCCGCCGCGCCGACGATGATCGGAACCCGCGGCTGCTGAATCGGTTTCGGCCACGCCCAGCTGGGACCGAAGGAGAGGAACTCGCCCTCGTAGGACGCCTCCTCCTGCGACCACAGCGCCTGCATGCCCTCCAGGTACTCGCGCAGCATCGTGCGGCGCTTGTTCGTCGGGACGCCGTGGTCGGTGAGCTCGTCCAGATTCCAGCCGTAGCCGACGCCGAGCGTCACGCGGCCACCGGACAGGTGGTCGAGGGACGCGATCGTCTTCGCGAGGGTGATGGGGTCATGCTCGACGGGCAGCGCGACGGCGGTGCCGAGCCGGATCCGCGACGTCACCGAGGCCGCGGTGCCGAGCGAGACCCACGGGTCGAGGGTCCGCATGTAGCGGTCGTCGGGGAGCGACTCGTCACCGGTCTGCGGGTGGGCGGCATCGCGGCGCACCGGGATGTGGGTGTGCTCGGGGACATAGAACGAGTCGAACCCGAACTGCTCCACCGCGCGCGCCGCGGCCGCGGGGGTGATGCCGCGGTCGCTCGTGAACAGGGTGATGCCAAACTCCACCGTCGTCTCCTCATGCCGTCGCTCGAAGGCCCAGACCCTCAGTGCCGGACACCTGTTTATCACGGTGTCCGGCGCAGGGCGTCCGGAACGCAGGGAGGACCCACGCGCGGCGCGGGACGCCCCGCTACGGGCGCATCTCGTACGCACCGTCGTTGGCGACGACGCGCTCCCACATCCGGTCGAAGCGGGCCGCGTCGACCTCGGGCTTGCGGATCGCCCCGAGCGCCCACTGCTGCTGCGCGGGCGTCGACGACGCCTTCCCGTGCAGCACGGTTGCGTGGCCGGAGAAGTCCCGGACCTGGAAGTCGAAGATCTGGTCGAGCACGTCGTGGTCGAGCGCGGTGCGGGCGGCCTGCTCGAGGATCAGCTGGCCGTACACGATCAGCGAGAACAGGTGCCCGACGGCGAGCATGAAATCGAGGTCCTCGCGCTGCCCCTCATCCGGCGGTGCGGTGGTCAGCAGCACCGTCAGCGCCCGCGCCTGCTCGAAGAACCGGGCCACGTTGGGGACGTCCGCGTACCGACGGTAGGCGGTGGTCCAGTCGTGGAACGTCACCGTGGCGGCGCCGCGGGTCGGACCCTGATCCCAGAAGAAGATGTCGTCGGCGGCCTCCTGCCGCGTCCCGACCTCCGGACGCTCGGCGGGCGCGAAGAGGTAGTTCGGCATGAACTTGAGAACCAGCCCGACATTGACGTGCACGGTGCCCTCGAGTTTGGGCAGCATCCCGATGTACCGGACCGCCTCCTGGAAGTAGGTGCTCTTCTCGTAGCCCTTCGCGGCGATCACGTCATGCAGCAGCCCAACGACCTTCTCCCCCTCCATCGTCACCTTCGACTTGGTCATCGGGTTGAACAGCAGGTAGCGCCGGTCGTCCCGCGACGCGCTCCGGAAGTAGTCGACGGCGCGGGCGCTGAACAGCTTCATCGCGGCCGTCCTGGCATACGCGTCGACGAAACTCGCCCGCACGTGCGCGAACTCGGTGACCGGCCTGCCGTACAGAACCCGGTGGTGCGCGTGGGTGATCGCCTCATAGAAGGCGTGCTCGCAGATGCCGATCGATCCGGTGCACAGGTTGAACTTGCCGACATTGACGGTGTTCAGTGCTGCCTCGAACGCCGCGACGCCGGTGTGCAGGACGTCCGCCTCCCGCACCGGATACTCCTCGAGCCGGAAGGCGCTCACGTACATCGGACTGTGCAGCACGTTGTCGATCAGGTGATAGCCGGGATGGTGACTGTCGACGACGAAGAAGACGTACCCGTCGGCGCCGTCGACGTCGGCGCGACGCCCGAACACCGACACCATGCCCGCAACGTTGCCGTTGCCGATGTAGTACTTGTCGCCGGTGGCCCGAAAGGCCAGCTCGCCGCCGGGCGGGGCGGGCGTGAGCACCATGTCGGTGGAGTAGACGTCGGCGCCGTGATCCCGCTCGGACAGCCCGAACGCCATGACGCCGCCGTGCACCAGTTGCGCGGCGGCCCGGCGGCCAGCCTCGGTGTTCGTGCTCATCCAGATCGGCCCGAGGCCGAGGACGGTGACCTGCCAGGCGTACCAGTACGGGAGGCCGTAGAAGCCGAGGATCTCGCTGAGCGCGGCGTTGCGGGCCGCGTCCCAGCGTCGGTTCTCGTCGCCGTCGCCGTACGCGGCCGGTGTCAGGAAGGTGGCGAACAGCTTCTCCCTGCGGACGAAGTCCAGGAAGTCCTCCGCCCAGACCGCGTTCAAATCATCATGCAGCACTTGCCGTTTGCCGCGGGCCTCGAACCAGTCGACGGTCGCACGCAGCAGTCGACGGGTCTCCGGATCAAATTCCTGCGGGTCGTAGGTGCTCGGATTGAACAGCTCGGTCACGGCGCGGCCCTTTCGTCGGCGTCCCCCACCCAAGCTACTTGTGTGACCGGGGCCACGCAGGTACGGTCATGACACACAAACATTGTTTTGTTCCAACGTTCCAGGCGACAGGAGTTCGCATGACGCCACTCCGCGCGCCCGTCGGCGACGCAGGCCCGACCGCGCCGGGGCGACCCACCTTCGAGGACGGCATCCGCGAGGCCCTGCCAATGCCCGTCGACGACGGGTCCGCGGAGCCGGTGACGCCGCTCGGCCCGGACTCGCTGGTGTGGAAGTACTACGGCGACGTGCGCGGACTGCTCGGCTTCCAACGGCTCGCCGGCACCGAGAACTGCATCGAACAGCTCGGCAAGGCCGTCGAGGACCATTCGGTGATCTTCGCCGACACCCTCGGCCGGGCGCGGCGCAGCGGGCCACCGATCATGAAGACGGTCTACAGCGCGGACCCGCACGGCTGGGGCCGCACGGTCCGCGACTTCCACACGCCGATCAAGGGCACCATCGCCGACGGTTCGCGCTACCACGCGCTGAACCCGGAGCTGTTCTACTGGGCGCACGCGACGTTCGTTGACCAGGTCCTCTACATCACCGACACGTTCATCCGCCGTCTCTCGGACGCCGAGAAGGCGCGAATCTTCGAGGAGAGCAAGGCCTGGTACCGGCTGTACGGGGTCAGCGATCGCAGCCAGCCGCACACCTACGCCGAGTTCGTCGAGTACTGGGACGCGATGCTGGACCGGTTCGTTCCGACCCGGACGATCGTCTACGCCACCGGGTATATCCGCAGGGGCATCCCCGGACCCCGGCGGATCCCGAGGCCGGTCTGGCGGGTGCTGTCCGCGCCGCTCAACGCGTTCACCCGGACCATCGTCGTCGGCACCGTCCCCCCGCAGATGCGTGCGGTGTGCGGTCTCGACTGGGATGACAGGAAGGAGAAGCATTTTCAGCGCTTCGCCGCGGCGATGCGGGCACTGAACCCGCTGCTGAACCGGCTGCCGGTGCGGGTGCTGTACCTGCCGTGGGCGAGCCAGGCCTGGCGACGGGTCGGCGTCGACCCGCGGCCGCTGCACAACACGCCCGTCTGACCGTCCCCCGCCGACCGACATCCCAGGAGTTGCCATGCGTCGCAAGCAGTTGGCCACCGTCCCCACGGGCAGCGGGCTGAAACCGATCCACGGCACCGGTGACCCCGGCGTGATCGAGGTGCTCCGGTTCTTCCGGGACCCCGTCGCCATGGTCGCCAAACGCCGCGCCGCCTACGGTGACATCACCTACATCAACTCGTTCGGCCTCCGATTCGTGATCCCCCTCGACGCCGACGGCTGCGAGGCCGTCGCGATGAACCGGGACAGGGCGTTCGCGAACGAGCCCGCCTGGGGCTTCCTGATCGGACCGTTCTTCCGCCGCGGCATCCTGTTGATGGACTTCGAGGAGCACCGCCACCACCGGCGAATCATGCAGCAGGCCTTCAGCAACACCCATCTCAAGGGCTACCTGCAGGACATGCAACCGATGCTCGCCGAGCGGGTTGCCCAGCTGCCGCTCGGCGACGGCGGAGCCACCGGCGCCGTGCGCCTGCTCGACGAGTTCAAGCAGATCACCCTGGACCTGGCGCTGGAGATCTTCCTCGGCCTCGACCTACCGCGCGACGAGGCCGACCGGATCAACCGGGCGTTCGTCGACTGCGTCGGCGCCGGGCTGTCGATCGTGCGGAAGAACATCCCGGGCACCCGCTGGGCCCGTGGGCTGGCGGGACGCCGGGTCCTCGAGGACTTCTTCCACGAGCACCTGCCCGCCAAGCGCGCCACCCCGACCCCGGACCTGTTCTCGGTGCTCTGCCACGCGCAGGACGAGGAGGGGCACACGTTCACCGACGAGGACGTGGTCAACCACATGATCTTCGTGCTGATGGCCGCGCACGACACCTCGACGATCACGCTCACCACGATGGCGTACTACCTGGCCAGGCACCCGCAATGGCAGGAGACGGCGCGGGCGCAGTCCCGCGCCCTCCCCACCGAGATCTCCTACGACACCCTCGACGAGTTCACCGTCCTCGACCGCGTCATGCGGGAGTCGCTGCGACTGAACTCGCCCGTCCCCGGGTTGCCGCGCCGGGCGATCAAGGACACCGAGATCTGCGGGCATCACATCCCGGCCGGCACCTACGTCGCCGCGATCGGCCTGGTCAATCACCACAACCCGGCGCTGTGGACCGACCCGGAGCGCTTCGACCCGGATCGCTTCGCGAGCGACCGCGCGGAGGACCGGGTGCACCGCTACGCCTGGATGCCGTTCGGCGGCGGGGTGCACAAGTGCATCGGCCTGTACTTCGCGCAGATGGAGGTCAAGACGATCATGCACAACATGCTGCTCCGGTACGAGTGGTCCACCCCTGAGGAGTACCGGTGGACACTCGACAACTCCACCCTCCCGGTGCCGAAGGACGGTCTGCCGGTGCGCCTTCGCGCACTGTAGGCGGACACCGACATGCGCGCAGGCGACGGATATGCTGCACACGATGCCAACACCAGTCGAACCCGGTCCGCGGTCCGCGTCCCCCGAGACGGCGATGCTCGACGCCGCGCGGGACGAGTTCGAGCGGTACGGGATCCGGCGCACCAACATGGACGACATCGCCCGCCGGGCGGGGATCTCCCGCAGCACCCTCTACCGGCGCTTCCCGAACAAGGACGCCCTCGTCGAGACCCTCGTCCTTCGCGACACCACGGCCTTCTTCGCCGAACTGGACCGGGTTGCCGCGGACCGGGATCCGCGCAGCGCGGTGGTGGAGTGCTTCACCCGCGGCGTCCGGCTCACCCAAGAGATGCCGCTGGTCACGCGGATCCTCGAGAGCGAGCCGGAGCTGATCCTCGGGCTCACCAACCGCACCGACGGCGCCCCGATCGCCCAGGCCGCCGCGCAGGTCGCGACGACGCTGCGACGCAGCGGCGTCACGATGTCGGACGGGGACCTGCACGCGGTCGCGGAGATCCTGGTTCGGATCGCGGTGTCGCTGATGCTCAATCCACAAGGCCAACTGGATATCTCGGACCAGGATGCGGTACGGAGGTACGCCGAGCGCTACCTCGTCCGGCTGGTCTGGTGACCCGCACCCACCGCTGACCGGGACGCTCCGCCGATCCACCGCGTTCACCGACCCGCGTCTCGGTCCCGTCCACGCAACCCCGTCGCTCCGCTCTCCCGAACCGAGGAGACCATGAGATCCGCACCGCTGCCGTCCCCCTCGCCCACCGGCGAGCGCGCCACCGACCCCAACCAGGAAGCGCCGCCCCCGCGCGTCGGGGCGGACCTGCTCACCGCGCTGCGCGGTCAGCTGCCACCCGGAGACGAGATGCACCGGGCCCGAGCACCGTTCACCGGTCGCGCGCTTCCGGCGGTCCCGCAGTCCACCCCGGCCGCCATCGCCGCCGCGGCCGCGGCCGCACGCGCCGCGCAGACCGCGTGGGCACAGACCCCGATCCGGGACCGGGAGCGGGCGGTGCTGCGGTTCGGGCGGGCGCTGCTGGGCCACCACGACCTGCTGTGCGACCTGATGCAATGGGAGACCGGCAAGGCCCGCGTGCACGCGGCGGTCGAGGTGCAGGGCGTGGTGTCGGTGGCCGCGTACTACGGCCGCACCGGGGCCCGGCATCTGCGCGCCCGGCCTGCCCGCACCGCGATGCCCGGCGTGGTGCGCGCCACGGTCGGGTACCGACCGAAGGGCCTGGTCGGGGTGATCGCCCCGTGGAACTATCCGCTGTTCCTCGCCGTCGGCGACGTCATCCCCGCCCTCATCGCGGGCAACGCGGTGCTGAGCAAGGCCGACTCGCAGGCGCCGTTGACGCTGCTGCTGGCCAGGAAGCTGGCCACCGATGCCGGGATTCCGCCCGCGGTGTGGCAGGTGGTCGCCGGGCCGGGCAGCCGGATCGGGCCCGCGGTGATCGATGCCGTCGACCACCTGTGCTTCACCGGGTCCACCGCCACCGGCCGGGAGATCGCCCGGCACTGCGCGGACCGGCTGATCGGGGCGTCCCTCGAACTCGGCGGCAAGAACGCGATGATCGTCTGCGCCGACGCCGACATCGACGCCGCGGTGATGGGTGCGGTCCAGGCGTGCTTCTCGAACGCCGGGCAGATGTGCATCGGCATCGAACGCATCTACGTGCACGACCGGGTGTATCCACGGTTCGCGACCCGGTTGGCCGAGCGGGTCGGGCGGATGCGGCTCGGCGCCGACTACACCTACGACATCGACATGGGCTCGCTCACCTCGCCGCGTCAGCTCGCGGCCACCGCCGCGCACGTCGAGGATGCCGTCGCGAAGGGCGCGACCGTGCTCGCGGGCGGCCGACCGCGACCCGACCTTGGTCCGCTGTTCTTCGAGCCGACCGTCCTCGCCGACGTCACCCCCGACATGGCGGTCTGCGCGGAGGAGACCTTCGGGCCGGTGGTGTCGCTGTACCGGGTGGCATCCGATGACGAGGCCATCACCCGCGCCAACGCCGGCGACTACGGGTTGAGCGCCAGTGTGTGGACGCGGGACCTGAACCGGGGCAGGCGGATCGCGGAGCGGGTGGTCGCCGGTGCGGTGAACGTCAACGACGGGTACCTGTCGGCGATCGCGGCGCTCGACGCGCCGATGGGCGGGATGCGGGCCAGCGGCGTCGGACGGCGGCACGGCCGCGACGGCATCGTCCGGCACACCGAGCCGCAGACGGTCACCACGCAGCGGGTCGCCACCGCCTACCCCGACCGCTTCCGTGCCACGCTGCTGCGCGCGATGACGCTGCGCGCCCGGCTGACGTTGCGCCCGCACCGAGGGGGACGACGATGAGTCCGATCGGCACGGCGGCCCGGGACCGCGGCGAGGCCGCCGCCACCGCGTGCCGCACCATCGACGAGGTGCGGGAGGGGCACGCGTGAGGGGAATCGTTCTCGACGGCCGGGTCGCCGTCGTCACCGGCGGAGCCCGCGGCATCGGTCGGGCCGTCGCCGCCGCGCTGCAGGCCGCGGGGGCCCGGGTCGCGATCGGGGACGTGGACACCGCCCGGGTCGCGGCGACGGCCGCCGACCTGGGGGTCCTCGGCGCCCGCCTCGATGTGACCGATCCGGTGTCGGTGGCCGCGTTCCTCGACGAGGTCGAGTCGACGCTCGGGCCGGTCTCGGTGTGGATCAACAACGCGGGCATTATGCCGATCGGGCCGCTGCTCGACCAGGACGACGCGATCGTCCGTCGGGCGGTCGAGGTCAACGTGCTCGGCGTGCTGAATGGTGCCAGGGCCGCGGCGCGCCGGATGACCGCGGCCGGCGGTGGACGGATCGTGAACGTCGCGTCGATCGCCGGGCGGATGCCCGCCCCCGGCATGGCCGTGTACACCGGCACCAAGTTCGCGGTGGTCGGGTTCGGTGAGGCGCTCGACGCCGAGCTCGCCGACCGCGGGGTTCGGGTGTCGACGGTGCTGCCGTCGTTCACCAACACCGAACTGATCGCCGGAACGACGCCGGGCCCGCTGACCCGGCCGATCCCGCCGGAGCAGGTCGCGGCCGCGGTGGTGCGGGTGCTGCGCCGCGGCAGCAGGCACGCGGTGGTGCCGGGCAGGTTGTCGGCGGGGAGCGCACTGTGGCAGCTGTTTCCGCGCCCCGCCGCCCGGCTGCTGCGTCGGTGGATCGGCCTCGATCGGGTGTTCCTCGAGGTCAGCAGCGACCGAGCGGCCTACGAGCGGCGCATCGCCACCGACTGAGCGCGCCTGCGGCGCCCGGTGCGTGATGTGCACCCCGGTCGGGGTGCACATCACGCACGGTTCACGCCACGGGTCAGCCGCGGACGATCGCGAGGACCTCGTCGAGGGCGGAGTCGGCGGGCACCTCGCGGGACGCACCGGTGAAGCGGTCACGCAGTTCGACATTGCCGTCGGCGTAGCCGCGGCCGACGACCACGACCAGCGGGACACCGATCAGCTCGGAGTCCTTGAACTTCACACCCGGCGAGGCCTTGCGGTCGTCGAGGATCACCGACAGGCCCGCCTTGTCGAGCTGCGCGGCGAGCACCTCGGCGCCGGCACGGGCGGCGTCATCCTTGTTCGCGATGACCAGGTGCACGTCCGCCGGGGACACCTCGGCGGGCCAGCGCAGGCCCTTGTCGTCGTGCTGCTGCTCGGCGATCACCGCGACCAGGCGGGAGACACCGATGCCGTAGGAGCCCATCGTCGGGCGGACCGGCTTTCCGTTCTCCCCGAGCACGTTGACCTCGAACGCGTCGGTGTATTTGCGTCCGAGCTGGAACACGTGCCCGACCTCGATGCCGCGGGCGGCGACGAGCGTCCCCGCGCCGTCCGGGGAGGGATCGCCGTCGCGGACCTCGGCGGCCTCGATGGTGCCGTCCGGGGTGAAGTCGCGGCCCGCGACCATGCCGACGACGTGCCTGCCCGCCTCGTCGGCACCGGCGATCCAGGACGTGCCCTCCGCGACCCGCGGGTCAACGAGGTAGCGGACCCCGTTGTCGAGCAGCGCCTTCGGGCCGATGTAGCCCTTGACGAGGAACGGGTGGGCGGCGAAGTCGGCGTCGGTGAGGAGGGTGAACTCGGCGGGCGAGACGGAGGCCTCGAGCCGCTTGTCGTCGATCTCACGGTCGCCGGGGACCCCGATCCCGAGCAGTTCCCATTCCTCGCTGCCGGGCAGCTGGGTCTTGACCACGATGGTCTTGAGGGTGTCGGCTGCGGTGACCGGACGCCCGTCATCGACCGTGACGCCGGACTCGTTCGCCCAGTGCACCAGTGCGGCGATGGTCGCGGCGTCGGGGGTGTCCCGAACCTCGGACGCAGGGAGCCCGGCGAACGGGATCGGTGCGGGCGCGGGTGTGGTGACGGCCTCGACGTTCGCGGCGTAGCCGGACTCGACGCAGCGGACGTAGGTGTCCTCTCCGATCTCGGACTCGGCGAGGAACTCCTCGGAGGCGGAGCCGCCCATCGCCCCGGAGGTCGCGGAGACGATCACGTACTTGACGTCGAGCCGCTGCAGGATCCGCTCGTAGGCGTCGCGGTGCGCCTGGTACGAGTCGGCAAGCCCCTCGTCGGTGAGGTCGAAGGAGTACGAGTCCTTCATCACGAACTCGCGGCCGCGCAGGATGCCCGCGCGCGGACGCTGCTCGTCGCGGTACTTCGCCTGCACCTGGTACAGGGTGACCGGGAAGTCCTTGTACGAGTTGTACTCACCCTTGACGGTGAGCGCGAACATCTCCTCGTGCGTCGGACCGAGCAGGTAGTCGTTACCCTTGCGATCCTGCAAGCGGAACAGGTCGGGGCCGTACTCCGTCCACCGATTCGACGTCTCATACGGATCACGCGGCAGCAGCGCGGGCAGCGAGATCTCCTGGGCGCCAATGGCGTCCATCTCCTCACGGACGACACGTTCGACCTCGCGCAGCACCCGCAGGCCCAGCGGCAACCACGAATAGACGCCCGGCGCGATGCGGCGGACGTAGCCGGCGCGGACGAGCAGCTTGTGGCTCGGGACCTCGGCGTCGGCCGGGTCGTCGCGAAGGGTGCGCAGGAACAGCTGAGACAGGCGGGTGATCACGGGGTACCAGGATAGTCGGGGCGCCTGCCGTTCGCCGCGGCCCGGTACCGTTACCGCTCGTGCTGGTACTGCTGCCCCCCTCCGAGACCAAGTCCGACGGCGGCAGGGGTGCCCCGCTCGACCTCGGGGAACTGTCGCTGCTGAAGCTCACCGCGACCCGCGAACTGCTGGTCGACACCCTCGTCGCCCTCGCGGCGGACGTGGACGCGTCGAGCCGGGCTCTCGGCCTGAGCGCGGGCCAGGCCGACGAGATCGCCCGCAACGCCGCGCTGTGGACCTCGCCGACCCGGCCCGCGCTCGAGCGCTACACCGGCGTCCTGTTCGACGCCCTCGACGCGACATCGTTCACCCGCGCCCAGCGGGCGAAGGCGCTGGCCCGGCTGGCGATCGGCTCGGCGCTGTTCGGCGTGGTCCGGGCCGGCGATCCGATTCCCGCGTACCGACTCTCCGGCGGGTCGCGGCTGCCGGGCATGGGCACCCTGCAGTCCCTGTGGAAGCCGGAGCTCACGTCGGCGCTGGAGGCGGAGGACGAGGGCCTGGTGCTGGACCTGCGGTCGGGCACCTACCAGCAGCTCGGACCGGTCCCCGGCGCGGTGACGGCGACCGTGCTCACCGAGAAGCCCGACGGGAGCCGGTCGGTGGTCAGCCATTTCAACAAGCACCACAAGGGACTGCTCGCGCGCGCCCTCGTTGTCTCCCGCGCCGAGCCGACCGACGTGCAGGGGGTTGCGCGGGTGGCGGCGAAGGCGGGCCTGACGGTCGAGATCGCGTCCCCCAACGAACTGGTCATCCTGACCTGAGCGGCGTCCACGCCGACCGGTCCGCCTGAACATCCGTCCAGCACATAGGTTAGCCTCACCTGCTGTTCGCTTGTGGTGTCGCGTCGGCGACCCGAGCCAGGGAGTTGGGAATGCGGGTGTTCGGTCGAGTCGCGGTCGCGGCGGCGGTCGTCGCGCTGTCGGCGGCGATGCCGCTCGGTCAGGCGGCGGCCAACGAGTTGCCATTCGGGTCGTCGGGGGGTCCGATGTCGATCGGCCCGATCGACATCGACTTCGCCCCCGGCGCGGGCGCATTGGCGCTGTCCCGAACCACCGGACTTCACACCGGTGAGCGGGTCACCGTCTCCGGCAACGGATTCAAGCCGGACACCCCGCTGTACCTGGCGCAGACCGTCACCAAGCCCGTGGTCGGGTTCCCCACCGTGTACGGGCAGGAGGCGAAGGTCACCACCGACGCCGCAGGCACGTTCACCGCGGAGATCGAGGTCGCCCGCACCTTCAAGGGCGTCGACTGCCTCGCCGCTGACTGCTTCGTCGCAGCCTTCGCGGCCTTCCCGTCGATCTTCACCGACCGCAGCCAGGACGTGTGGAATCCGATTTCGTTCGCGTCCGACGCGGAGGTGGCGACCGAGGGGTCGGGGGCAGCGCCCGGAACCGGTGGTCCGGTGACGACCGTCGCGAAGACGACCGGGATCAGCGCCGGCGGGGAGACCGTTCGGGTGTCGGGTACCGGGTTCTCCGCTGCCGGCGCGGGCCTCTACGTCGGCCTCGCCGAAACAGCCCGCTACAACCCGCTCGACGCGGACTCGTTCGCCAGCACGGTGTACGTGCGCAGCGCCGAGATCACCGGCGGCGCATGGAGTGTCGACCTTCCAGTGCAGGCGCAGGTCGGCGGGACCGACTGCCTCGACCGGCCGTGCGCGATCTACACCCTCGCCGCGCACGGCTCCTCGGACCGCAGCCAGGACACGGTCACGCCGGTGACGTTCGACCCGGCAGGCGCGCCCGCCGCCGCGACGCCCGCCGCCGACCACCCGGCGCCGTCGGCGCGGGCGGGCACGCCCGCGGTGACCGCATCCCGCACCTCCGGACTCGACGCCGCAGGCGACAGCGTCACCGTGTCGGGCACCGGCTTCGCGACCGACGGTCCCGGCATCTACGTCGGTGTCGCGCAGTCGAACCGGTTCTCCACCACCGACGCGTCGGCGTTCCAGGACGCCCGCTACATTCGCGCCGCCGACATGCCGGGCGGCGCGTGGTCGACCACGCTGAACGTCACCGGGGCGTTCGGTGACAGCGACTGCACCCGCAACGCCTGCGCGATCTACACCCTCGCCGCGCACGGCTCGGCGGACCGCAGCCAGGACACCGCCACCCCGATCACGTTCGTCGGCGCCGCGCCAACCACCATCACCGCAGTGCCCGACCCGACCGGAACCGCCGCGGTGACGGTGTCCCGCACCGACGGGCTCGCCGCCGCAAGCGAGACCGTCACCGTCACCGGGACCGGCTTCTCCGGTGCGGGGGCGGGCATCTACGTCGGGCTGATCCAGGACGACCGCTACTCGGCAACCGACGCGTCCGCGTGGATCACGACGGCCTACCTGACACCGGACCGGATCGCCGACGGCGGGTGGACGACCGAACTGGATCTGACTGCGGTCCGGGGCGATTCGGACTGCACCCGCAACCCCTGCTCGATCTACACCGTCGCCGCGCACGGCTCGGCGGACCGCAGCCAGGACACCCGCACCCCGGTGACCTTCGGGACCGCGGCGTCGGCGTCGCCCGCCGCACCGTCGACCACCCCGGCCGCACCCGAGGTCCGCACCCTCGCGGACACCGAAGCCGAGCCGGCGGACGACGGCAGCCCGATCGCTCCGATCGCGGTCGGCATCGCGGCGGTGGTCATCGCCGCGGTCGGCGTCGGGGCCGTGCTGCTGCGCAGGCGCGGATAGCGGGACCGCTCACCGGGGGCGGAGCGCCGCCCAGGCCGTGCGACTGCCGCGGACGGTCAGGTCGGCACGGCCCGCCAACCCGTCCGGTCCGTCCCCGAGGACCCGGTCGAGGGCGGCCAGGTCGTCGGCGGCGCGGGTCTCCGCGAGGACGCCGCGGGCGCGCCGCAGGAAGGTCGACGCGTAGCGGGCCGTGTTCGGTGTCGCGGCGCACTCGATCGCGAAGGTGCGCTGGTCGGCGACCTCGAACCCGGCCGCCTCGAGGTGCTCCCGCCAGTCGGGGTGAGCGTTCCACCCGGCCCGGAGCAGCGCGGCGTGGCAGCGGGCCTCAAGTCCGGTCCTGCCGAATCCGAGGTCGTCGGGGAGAAACCGCGGGAAGCCCTCCATCTCGACGACCACCAGCAGGCCGCCGGGGTTCAGCGCGGCCCGGACATCGGCGAGCACCCGATCCGGGTCGGAGACCTCGTGCATCGCCAGCGCGGCCCAGGCGACATCGACGGAATCGAGGTCGGGCCATGCCGCATCGAGATCGGCCCGGATGGTGCGCACCCGATCCCCCAGCCCGGCCGCCGCGGTGGCCACCCGGACCCGGTCGAGCATCACCGCCGATCGGTCGATCGCGGCCAGGCCCGCGTCCGGGAACCGCCGCGCCAGCGCGAGGGTGCCGGTGCCGGTGCCCGCTCCGATGTCCGCGACGAGGTGCACCTCGGCCGGTGCGCGCCGTGCGGCCCACTCGGTGAGGTCATCGAGGAACGATCCGAGCACCTCGGCGTCGAGGTCGAGCATCTCCGCGAGCCCGGACTCGTCGTGACCGTGATCTGTGTGGCCGTGACCGTGGCCGTGACGGTCGGAATGGTGTGCGTGCGAGTGTCGATCCATGGCCCCACGCTAGCCGGACAATGCCTATCCGGCATACACTCTTGCCCATGACGCAAGATCAGGTGTTAGAGGACGTGGTCCGCCGCCGCATCCGCAGCCTGCGAACGGCCCGCGGCTGGTCCCTGGACGCCCTCGCCGCGCGCTGCCACATGAGCCCGTCCACGCTCAGCCGCATCGAGACCGGCCACCGACGGATCGCCCTCGACCAGCTGGTGCCGATTGCCCGCGCCCTCGACACCACGCTCGACCAGCTCGTCGAGTCCCCCGACGACGAGGACGTCGTGATCCGGCCCGAACCGCAACGCAGGCGCGGCGTCACGACGTGGCTCCTCTCCCGGGAGAACACGCTGCCCGGCGTCACCGTCGCGAAGCTGCGGATCACCGACATGACACCGCTGCCCGCGGACGCGCTCGGCGTCCACCCCGGCCTCGAGTGGTTCACGGTGCTGTCCGGGACGGTGCGCCTGCAGCTCGGCGACCGCACGATCCGCGTCGAGGCCGGTCAGGCCGCCCAGTTCTCGACGATGACCCCGCATGCGATCACCGCCGCCGACGGTCCGACCGAGATCCTGTCGATCCTCGACCGCGACGGCCAACGCGCGCACCTGCAGCCGGCGGACGACCACTGACCGGTCGATCCCGGTGGGTCACGCCTGCTGCGCCGCCTTCTCCGCGGCCTGCGCCTGCGCGACCTGCTGGGGGGTGAACCGGATGAACAGGGCTGCGATGCCGGCGATCGCCGCGCAGGCCGCGCTGCCAACGAGCGCGAAGGTGTAGCCGTTGCCGAGGGCGACGACCTGGTCCGCGGTCATGTCCGCCACCGCACCCTTGACCCCGCCCAGGGACAGCGTCCGCGATGTCGCCATCGCCCCGACGACGGCAAGGGCGAGCGGTCCGCCGAGCGTCTGCGCGACCTGGGCGATCGCCGCGAGGGGACCGATCTCGGACGGCCCGACACCGGCGATTGCGCACAGCGGCAGCGGCACCACCGCGAGACCGACCCCGAACCCGATGCCGATGACCGGAACGAACAGGTTGGCCCAGTAGGTCGCGGACCCCTCGAGCGTCGACCCGTACAGCAGTCCGACGACCATGATCACGGCGCCGGTGAGCACCAGCCAGCGCGGCTGGATCCGCACCACGAGCTTGGAGGCGATCGCGGCGGCGGCGCCGAGCCCGAACGCGAACGGGATGAACGCCATGCCCGCCCGCAGCGGGCTGTAGCCGAGGATGTCCTGTACGAACAGCGCAACGTAGGCGGCAACGCAGAACATCACCGCGCCCGCGAAGAAGATCGCGATGAAGGTGGCGACCCGGTTGCGGTCCTGGAACAGGGTGAACGGCAGCAGTGGGTTGTCGGCCCTGCGTTCGACGAGCAGGAAGGCCGCGAGCAGCACGATGCCGCCGATCGCGGTGCCGATCACCGGTGCACTGGTCCAGCCCAGTTCGGGGCCCTCGCTCATCGCGAACACGATCCCGGTGCAGCCGAGGGTCGCAAGGATCGCCCCCGGCACGTCGAGCGGCAGGCGCTCACTCTCCGTCTCACGCAGCGCGACGACCGCGCACGCCACGATCAGCAGTCCGATCGGGACGTTGATCAGGAAGATCAGCCGCCACGACACCTCGGTCAACGCGCCACCGATGATCAGGCCCGCGATGGACCCGATGCCGGTCATCGCGGCGAAGATGGCGATCGCCTGGTTGCGCGCCGGTCCCGCGGCGAACGTCGTCGCGACCAGCGCGAGGGCGGTCGGCGAGGCGACCGCGGCGCCGGCACCCTGCAGGAACCGTGCCAGGACCAGGGTGATCTCGTTGACCGCGAGGCCGCACGCCAACGAGGCGACGGTGAACACCGCGACACCGCCGATGAACATCCGCTTGCGGCCAAAGGCGTCACCGAGCCGCCCACCGAGCAGCATCAGGCCACCGAAGGCCAGCGCGTACGAGGTGAGCACCCAGTTCCGGCCGCTGTCGGACAGCCCGAGGTCCTGCTGCAGCGGCGCCAGCGCCAGGTTGGCGACGGTACCGTCGAGCACCACCATCATCTGCAGGCCGCTGAGGACGACGATGGCGAGCCCGATCACCCGCGTCGCGGCCGCCTTCGCGGGGGAGGCGGTGGCGGTTTC
The DNA here is from genome assembly GCF_042719255.1 of Rhodococcus sp. NPDC058532. Lineage (NCBI taxonomy): Bacteria > Bacillati > Actinomycetota > Actinomycetes > Mycobacteriales > Nocardiaceae > Rhodococcus > Rhodococcus sp. NPDC058532. The sequence continues at coordinate 341,298 of NZ_JBHXNU010000003.1, read as the reverse complement.
GGTGGCGCGTGAGTCAGACACAAGCGTTCACGTTACCGATCGTTTACCGAGAAGCCCGCGGTCGGACCGACGACGATGATCGCCGGCGGGCGGATGCCCTCCTCCTTGATCCGGTCGGCGACGGTCGCGAGGTCGGCCCGCACCTCCCGCTGCCCCCGGGTGGTGCCCTCCTGGATCACCGTGACCGGGGTGTCGGCGGGCCGTCCGCCGTCGACGAGTGCGGTGGCGAACGCGCCGATCCGCTCGACGCCCATCAGGATCACGATGGTGCCGCGCAGCCGCGCCAGTGCCGACCAGTCGGTCAGCGAGTCCGGGTGGTCCGGCGCGACGTGGCCGCTGACGACGACGAACTCGTGCGTCACCCCCCGATGGGTGACCGGGATCCCGGCCGCGGACGGCACCGCGATCGCGCTGGTGATGCCGGGCACCACGGTCACCGGAACCCCGGCGGCCGCGCAGGCCTCGAGTTCCTCGTAGCCGCGCCCGAACACGTAGGGGTCGCCGCCCTTGAGCCGGACCACGAACCGACCCGCCCGGTACCCGTCGATCAGGGTCTCGTTGATCGCCTGCTGCGCCATCGCCCGCCCGTAGGGCAGCTTCGACGCGTCGATGACCTCGACGTGCGGCGGCAGCTCGGCGAGCAGTTCCTGCGGCGCCAGATGGTCCGCGACCACGACGTCGGCGCGGGCGAGCAGTCGGCGTCCGCGGACGGTGATCAGGTCGGGGTCGCCGGGGCCGCCGCCGACCAGCGCGACGCCGGGGGCGCGGGTCTCCTCGTCGGTGAGGGTGCCCGCCTGCAGGGACTCGACGATTGCGGTGCGGACCGCCGCCGACCGTCGGTGTGCCCCGCCCGCGAGCACGCCGATCTCGAGGCCGTCGAACGAGGCGCTGGCCGGGGTGACGGCGGTGCCCTGGACGGCGCTGTCGGCGCGGACGCAGAAGATGCGGCCGCGTTCGGCCTCCGCGACGATCGCGGCGTTGGTCTCCGGCTCGTCGGTGCAGGCGATCGCGTACCAGGCGCCGTCCAGGTCGCCGTCCCGATAGGCGCGGAGGTCGGCGGTTATCTGTCCGGCGGTGACCATGCCCTCGACCGCGGGCGTGACGGTCCGCGCGATCACGTGCACCGCTGCACCGGACGCGACGAGCAGGCCGAGGCGGCGTTGGGCCACGGTGCCGCCACCGACCACGACCACCCGGCGGCCGGTCAGATTCAGACCGACGAGGTAGTTCGACTCGTCTGCTGCCACTTCACTTCTCCTTCATGCGCTTCGCGCCCGTGCGTGATTTTTTCCCCGATCGGGGGAGACACCCCAGACGGGTTTGTCTTGTCCCCCAACAGTACAGGTGGGGGGGGAGA
>NZ_JBHXNU010000003.1:331057-339931 GCF_042719255.1 Rhodococcus sp. NPDC058532 | reverse complement strand
CTGGGGGGCGGGGGAGGTTAGGAGGGGGGGGGGAGTTGGCTTTTTCTGTTCCTTTTTCCTTTTTTTTTCGTGTTTTTCGTTCTTGTGTGGGGTTTTTACCCCGATCGGGGTAAAAATCACGCACGGTTGCGTCCGGTCACCAAACAGTACGGGCGAGCGCGACGATGACGCCATCGCGGGCACGCTTGCGCACCAGCAGGTCCCCGCCGCCCGACCCGAGGATCGCGGCGGCCTCCGCGACACTCGCCGTCCCGACCGCCGCGGCGACCCGCGCCGACGGGCTCGGCACGGTCACCGCGGACAGTTCGGCCGCCGTGAACCCGAGCACCGGGACACCCAGTTCGGCGGCGGCCGTCACCACGGACGGGTCGGCGGCCTTCCGGTCGAGCGTCGCCACCGCCCGCAGTGCGGTCCGGTCGTCGACGATCGAGACGATCGCCTCCAGCACCGCGTCGGGCCGCACCCCGGACCGAAGTCCGACGCCGACCACCAGGTCAACCATGTCGGGCACCGAACTCGCTTGCCGCATGGACGAATCGACGGATCGCGTCCGGGTTCCCGGCCGGATGCGTGTGCAGGTAGGACGCGTGCACTCCCCCGCCAACGAAGCCCTCCCGGGACGCGGCCCCGCTCGCGTGCCAGCCCCACGCGGGCGCCCAGCCGTCGGCGGACTGCGCGGCGAGCGCGGTCCGGTGGAACTCGTGGCCGACCACCCGTTCCCCGGCCGCGAACAGCACGGACGGGGCGAGCGCCACCGCCTCCCGGTAACCGAGGGTGAGCGTCGAACCGAAGGTGGCGTCGACATCGATCACCCGACACATCGGATGCCCGTCGAGGGCGCGGGTCAGGTACAGCAGTCCGGCGCATTCGGCGTGGATCGGCATGCCGCGGCGCGCCCGCTCCCGCACCGAGGTCAGCAACGCGGTGTTCGCGGCCAACGCCGCCGCGTGCTCCTCCGGAAACCCGCCGGGCAGCACCAGCGCGGCGGCACCGTCGGGGAGGTCGTCGGTGGCCGGGTCGAACAGCTGCACCCGCGCTCCTGCCGCCTCGAGCAGTTCCCGGTGCTCGGCGTACCCGAACGTGAAGGCCGCACCGCCAGCGACCGCGACGACCGGGGCACCCGCGACCGCAGGGCCGACCGCGACGACCGGGTCCCACGCCAGCGCAGTCACCGTCGACGATGCCAGTGCCCGCACCGCGTCCAGGTCGACGTGCCTGGCGATCAGGTCGGTCATCGCGCCCACCGCGGCGGTGGCGGCGCCGCCGTGCTCGACGGCGGTCACCAGACCCAGGTGCCGGGACGGCACCGCCAGCTCGGCCAGGCGCGGCACCACACCGAGGACCGGGATCCCGACCCGCTCGCAGGCCTGGCGCAGCACCTGCTCGTGCCGGGCGCTGCCGACCCGGTTCAGGATCACCCCGCCGATCCGGACGTTCCGGTCGAAGGTCGCGAAGCCGTGCAGCACCGCGGCGAGGGACTGACTGTGGCCGCGGGCGTCGACGACGAGCACCACGGGCGCGCCGAGCAGCCCCGCCACCTGCGCGGTGGAGCCCTCGGCCGCCCCGTCCGGCGCGGGGTCCGCGATCTTGCCGTCGAACAGCCCCATCACGCCCTCGACGACGGCGATGTCGCAACCCGCGCTGCCGTGCCGGTACAGCGGGCCGATCCGGTCCGCACCGACCAGCACCGGATCCAGGTTGCGCCCGACCCGGCCCGCCGCGAGGCCGTGATAGCCGGGGTCGATGTAGTCCGGGCCCACCTTAAACGGGGCGACCCGGTCCCCCGCAGCGCGCAGCGCACCGATGAGTCCCGTTGCGACGGTGGTCTTTCCGCTGCCCGATGCGGGTGCGGCGATCACCACCGCCGGGACGGCGCGATCTACCACTCGATGCCCCGTTGCCCCTTGCGGCCCGCGTCCATCGGGTGCTTGACCTTCGTCATCTCGGTGACCAGGTCGGCGGCGTCGAGCAGCGCCTGCGGGGCGTCCCGGCCGGTGATCACCACGTGCTGCTGGCCGGGACGGCGCACCAGGACGTCGACGACCTCGTCGACGTCGACCCAACCCCACTTGAGCGGGTAGGTGAACTCGTCGAGGACGTAGAACCGGTGTTCCTCGCGTTCGATCCGCCGGGCCACCTCCCGCCAGCCGTCGAGCGCGACCCGGGCGTGGTCCTCGTCGTCGCCCTTCTTCCTGGTCCACGACCAGCCGTCGCCCATCTTGTGCCAGGACACCCGGCCGCCTGCCCCGGTGGACTCGTGCAGGTCGCCGAGCGCCCGGAACGCGGCCTCCTCCCCGACCTTCCACTTGGCGGACTTGACGAACTGGAAGACCCCGATGTCGAAGCCCTGGTTCCAGGCGCGCAGCGCCATCCCGAACGCGGCGGTGGACTTGCCCTTACCGGGCCCGGTGTGCACGGCCAGGACGGGGGCGTTGCGACGCTGCCTGGTGGTCAGCCCGTCGTCGGGAACGTTGTCGGGGACACCCTTGGGCATGCGAATTCTCCTCGTCGGGTTGGGGGTTGGGCAGGGGACGGTCGGTCAGGCGGCCGCGCGGACGACGCCGGCGACCTGCTCCGCGGACAGTTCGGAGAGCCGGACGCAGGCCCCCCGCAGCGCGGTCGCGAGTTCCGCGGCCAACCCCAGCCGGACCATCCCGGTCTCGCAGTCGACGACGACGGCGGCGGCGGCCGTGTCGGCGAGCAGACCCGCCGCGACCTTCGCCCGGTGCACCGGGTCGGTGCCGCCGGTGGCGCGGCCGTCGGTGAGGGCGACGACCATCGCACGCCGGTGCGGATCCCGCAGCCGTTCCCGCAGCACCACCTCGCGGGCCGTGAGGAACCCTTGCGCGAGTGGGGTTCTCCCACCGGTGCGCAGCGACGCCAGCCTGCGGACCGCGATGTCCACGGAGGAGGTCGGCGGCAGCGCCACCTCGGCGGACGCGCCGCGGACCGTGACGACCGCGACCTTGTCCCTCCGCTGGTAGGCGTCGCGGAGCAGCGACACCACGGCACCGGTGACGGCGGACAACCGGTCCCTGGCCGCCATCGACCCGGACGCGTCGACGACGAACACGATCAGGTTGCCCTCGCGCCCCTCCCTCAACGCGCCCCGAATGTCTCCGGGCGCCAACAGCATCCGGCCGTCGGTGCGCCCACGCGTGGACTGGTGCTCGGCGGCGGCGAACAGGGTGGCGACCAGGTGCAGGCCGCGACCGGGGTCGGTGGTCGCGCGCACGGTCCGCCCGCGTACGGACCGGGACCGGGACCGCCTGCCCGGCGCGCCCTCGCCGACGCCGGGGACGGTCAGCAGCCGGGTGCGGAACTGGCCGGTCGGCGCGCCGACCGGGCGTTCCGGCGGCGCGCCGGGGCCGGTCGATTCTGGTTCCTCGGCCTGCGCCGCACCATCCGGGGCGGGGGCGTCGGGTGCGGGGCCACCGGCGTCCGGGGCGGGGGCGCCGCCACCGGGACCGTCCGGCTCGGGGTCGGGCTCGGGGTCATGCTCGGGCTCGGGCTCGGAGTGACTGCGGGCCTGCTCGTCGGCGTCCCGCATCGCCTCGTCCAGCTGCTGCTGGTCCAGGCCCGGTTCGTCGAACGGGTCGCGGCGGCGGCGGTGCGGCAGGGTCAGCTCGGCCGCGACCCGCACGTCCGGCTCGGCGACCTCGGTCGCACCGCGCCATGCCGCGTGCGCGGTCGCGGTGCGGGCCAGGACCAGGTCGGCGCGCATTCCATCCACGTCGAAGGAGGCGCACAGCGCGGCGATCCGGCGCAGCTCGGTGTCGGGCAGGCCGACCGCGGGCAGCGCGGCCCGCGCGGCGGCGATCCTGGCGGCGGTGTCGGCGTCGGCGCCCGCGTAGCCGGCCGCGAATCCGGTGGGGTCGGCCTCGAAGTCGAGGCGGCGGCGGATCACCTGCATGCGGACGTCGACGTCTCGGGACGCGGCGACGTCGACGGCGAGGCCGAACCGGTCGAGCAGCTGCGGACGCAGCTCGCCCTCCTCCGGGTTCATTGTTCCGACGAGGACGAACTTGGCGGGATGGGAGTGCGAGACACCGTCGCGTTCGACGTGGACGCGGCCCATGGCTGCGGCGTCGAGCAGCACGTCGACGAGGTGGTCGTGCAGCAGGTTCACCTCGTCGACGTAGAGCACACCGTCGTGGGCGGCGGCCAGCAGGCCGGGTTGGAAGGCACGCTCGCCGTCCCGGAGCACCTTCTCCAGGTCGAGGGAGCCGATCACCCGGTCCTCGGTGGCGCCGACCGGCAGTTCCACCAGGCGGGCCGGGTCGCCGCCCGCCGTCGGGGGCAGCAGCGCGGCGAGCGCGCGGACCACCGTCGACTTCGCGGTGCCCTTCTCGCCGCGCACCAGCACTCCGCCGATGCCGGGATGCACGGCGCACAGGGTCAGCGCCAGCCGCAGCTGGTCCTGCCCGACGATGGCACTGAACGGAAAACCGGGGTCTGCCGAATCCTGTTGCGTCACGGCGCCACTCTCCTCACTCCCCGGTCTCCGCGCCGGGGGTCGGACGAAAAGTTCCGCCGCCGCGGCAATCTGACTTCGGAACCGATCGTGGCTCGGTGTCCGTCACAGTGGCGGGACCGCGCCTGACTTCCACAGGACTTCCCCGCGACGGGAAACATGATGTTCGCCGCGAACTCTATCCGGTGCAACGACACCGGCCGCCACCTGGGCAGGTGACGGCCGGTGAACGGGTGGACGGATCAGGCGGATGCGGCGGCCGGGACCTCGACGGGGGCCTCGAGCTCGAGCGCCCGGTTGCTCCAGTCCCACACCTCACGGAACAGCGACTCGTTGTCGGACAGCTTCAGACCCAGCGACGGGACCATCTGCTTGAGCTGCGGCTCCCATGCGCTCCACCGGTCCCCGAAGCACCGCTGCAGGACGTCGAGCATCGCGGGGACCGCGGTGGACGCGCCGGGCGAGGCGCCGAGCAGACCCGCGATGGTGCCGTCCGCGGCGTTGATGACGGCGGTGCCGAACTCGAGCACGCCCCCGCCGCCCTTCTTGCGGATCACCTGCACCCGCTGACCCGCGGTGATCAGTTCCCAGTCGCCGCCGGTCGCGCGCGGCACGAACTCGCGCAGCGTCTCGATCCGGTCGTCGGCCGACTGCAGGAGCTCACCGATGAGGTACTTCGTCAGGCCGAGTTCGGTGACGCCGACACCGAGCATCGACATCAGGTTGTTCGGCTTGATGGATCCGGGCAGGTCGGTGACCTTGCCGTTCTTGAGGAACTTCGGCGACCAGCCGGCGTACGGGCCGAACAGCAGGCCCTTCTTGCCGCCGATGACGCGGGTGTCGAGGTGCGGCACCGACATCGGGGGCGCGCCGACCGCGGCCTTGCCGTAGACCTTGGCGTTGTGCTGCTCGATCAGATCCGGGTTGGTGCAGCGCAGGAACTCGCCGGAGACCGGGAAGCCACCGAAGCCCTTGGCCTCGGCGATGCCCGACTTCTGCAGCAGGTGCAGCGCACCGCCGCCCGCGCCGACGAAGACGAACTTCGCGTTCACGGTCTTCTTGTCGCCGGTGCGCTGGTTGACGACCTTCAGGGTCCAGCTGCCGTCGGACTGCTTGGTGATGTTGCGGACGTCGTGGCCGAAGTGGACGGTGCCGCCGGTGGCGCCGATGTTGCCCAGCAGCTGCTTGGTCAGGGCGCCGAAGTCGACGTCGGTGCCGCCGTCGGTCCAGTTCAACGCGACCGGATCGGAGAAGTCACGACCGGTGGCCATCAGCGGCAGGCGCTTGGCGAACTCGTCGGGGCGCTCGGTGTATTCCATCCCCGCGAACAGCGGGTGGCCGGCGAGGGCGTCGTAGCGGGCCCGCAGGTACTTCACGTTCTCCGCCCCGTGCACGAAGCTCACGTGCGGGATCGGGTTGACGAATTCCTTCGGCTCGGTGAGGATGCCGTTCTCGATCGCGTAGGCCCAGAACTGCCGCGACACCTGGAACTGCTCGTTGACGTTGACGGCCTTGGTGATGTCCACCGAGCCGTCCTTGGTCGCAGGCGTGTAGTTGAGCTCACACAGCGCCGAGTGTCCGGTGCCTGCGTTGTTCCAGGGGTCGCTGCTCTCGGCGGCGGCGGCGTCGAGACGCTCGAACACGCTGATCGACCAGTCCGGCTGCAGCTGCCGGAGCAGGGCACCGAGCGTGGCACTCATGATGCCCGCACCCACGAGAACTACATCGGTCTTGTGTACCGCGGTGTTGTCTGACACTGGAAAATCGACTTCCTTGTCCATTGGCAGCGGCAGTCACGCCGACTGCACGCGGAGTAGGTTACCCGCGCGTATGAGCGGGGTTGACCTCGCCTCAATTGTGCTCCCCCGAGTTCACATTAACGCCCACTACGATTGTGATCTGTGACCACCTGGGTGCGGGACCTCCTTGGCGAGGGCTACGAACAGACGACCTTGCCGCTCGGCACGGATCCCGACGGGGAGGGCGAGGTGGTCGCGACCCTCGTCCGATACCGGCCCGACGGGGCGACACCCCGCCGCCGCGCGGTGCTCTACCTGCACGGATTCACCGACTACTTCTTCCAGACCCACATCGCCGAGCACTTCCACGGGCGGGGATACGACTTCTTCGCGCTGGACCTGCGCAAGTGTGGCCGTTCGCGGCGGCCGGGCCAGACCCCGCACTTCGTGACGGATCTCGCACTGTACGACGCCGAACTGGAGTGGGCGCTTGCGACGGTCCGCGACCAGGTGCAGGGCGGTGCGGTGCTGCTCACCGCCCACTCCACGGGGGGCCTGATCCTGCCGATGTGGCTGGACCGGCTCAATGCCCGGCCGGGGGGCAGCGCGGCCGCCGGGGTCGCCGGGGCGATCCTCAACAGCCCGTGGTTCGACCTGCAGGGCCCGTCGTACGTGCGCAACGTCGGGACGGTCGCGATCCGGACCGTCGGCCGACTCCGGGACAAGCTCGAACTCAAGCAGCCGCCGATGGACGTGTACGGCCGCACCCTGCACCGCAGCCAACGCGGCGAATGGGACTACGACCTCGAATGGAAGCCGCTGCGCGGGTACGGGGTGACCTTCGGGTGGCTGCGCGCCGTCCGCCGCGCGCAGGCGCGGCTGCATCGGGGCCTCGACATCGGGGTGCCGTCGCTGATCCTGCGCTCGAAGGTGACGCACTACTCGATGCGGTACACGGAGAAGTCGGAGGCCGCGGATCTGGTGCTCGACGTCAAGCAGATCGCGCGCTGGGCGGGCTGCCTGGGCGACCGCACCACCATCGTTCCGATCGAAGGTGCCCGGCACGACGTGTTCCTGTCCCGCGAGGTGCCCCGCAAACAGGCGTTCGACGAGGTCGATCAGTGGCTGGACTGGTTGGAGCGGCAGGGCGCGACGGAAGGGCGGCCCTCGTGACCCACTTCGATCTGGCGATCATCGGATCCGGTTCCGGCAACACCATTCTCGACGACCGGTTCGCCGACATGACCGTCGCGATCTGCGAGGGCGGCACGTTCGGAGGCACCTGCCTGAACGTGGGCTGCATCCCGACGAAGATGTTCGTCTACGCCGCCGAGGTCGCGCGCACCATCCGGGACTCGTCCCGCTACGGCGTCGACGCGCGGGTGGAAAAGGTGCGGTGGAACGACATCGTGGAACGGGTGTTCGGCCGCATCGACCCGATCTCGGAGGGCGGCGAACGGTATCGGCGGGACGGCAGCCCGAACACCACCGTGTTCCCCGGCTACGCGACCTTCACCGGCCCACGGACCATCCGCACCGGAACCGGGGAGGTCATCACCGCCGACCAGGTGGTGATCGCCGCCGGATCCCGGCCGGTCATCCCCGACGTGGTGACCCGCAGCGGTGTCCGGTACGTCACCAACGACGACATCATGCGCCTGCCCGACCTGCCCGAGCGGCTGGTGATCCTCGGCAGCGGGTTCATCGCGTCCGAATTCGCGCACGTCTTCTCCGCCCTCGGCGCCCAGGTGTCGATCATCGGCCGCGGCGACCGCCTGCTGCGCGACCTCGACGTCGACATCTCGCAGCGGTTCACCGACCTCGCGCGCTCGAAATGGGATGTGCACCTCGGAAATCCGGTCGCCGAGCTGCGGGACGCCGCAGGCGGCGTCGAGGCGGTGCTCGCGGACGGCACCGTCGTCGCCGGGGACACGCTGCTCGTCGCGACCGGCCGCACCCCGAACGGTGACCGGCTCGGTGCCAGCGCCGCCGGCGTCGACGTGGACGATCGGGGCCGCGTCGTCGTCGATGAGTTCCAGCGCACCGCCGCCGAGGGCGTCTTCGCGCTCGGGGACGTGTCGTCGCCGCACCAGCTCAAGCACGTCGCCAATCACGAGGCGCGGGTGGTGCAGGCGAACCTGCTGCGCGACGCCTGGGGGAACGGCGCCGACCCGGCCCGCACGGAACTGGCGCGAACAAACCACAGGTTCGTGCCCGCCGCGGTGTTCACCGACCCGCAGATCGCCACGGTCGGGTTGACCGAGGCGCAGGCCCGCGCGCGGGGCCTGGATGTCGCGGTGAAGGTGCAGCGCTACGCCGACGTCGCCTACGGGTGGGCGATGGAGGACGACGAGGGACTGTGCAAGGTGATCGCCGACCGCGGCACCGGTCGCCTGGTCGGCGCGCACGTGCTCGGCGCCCAGGCGTCGACGGTGATCCAGCCGCTGATCCAGGCGATGAGCTTCGGCCTGCCCGCCCGGGAAATGGCGTTGGGGCAGTACTGGATTCATCCCGCGCTCACCGAGGTCGTCGAGAACGCGCTGCTTGGCCTCTGACCGGAACCGTGGGGGGGGGGGGGGGAGAGGGGGGGGGGGGGGGGGGGGAAGGGGGGGAGGAGGGGAGAGCGGGGGGGGGGGGGGGGGGGAAGAGAAGAAAAAAAAG
>NZ_JBHXNU010000003.1:199292-331047 GCF_042719255.1 Rhodococcus sp. NPDC058532 | reverse complement strand
TCGGGTTCCCCCTGTGTGGAGTCCCCCCCCACGCACGGTTCGCGGAGCGCGCGCCTACTTGCGGTGGTCCAGTGCCCGGACCGCGCGGTCACCGATCGTCTGCATGATCTGCACCATGACGATCAGCACCACGACCGCGACGAGCAGCACCGGCGTGTTGAACCGCTGGTAGCCGTACACGATCGCGAAGTCGCCGAGCCCGCCACCGCCGATCACACCGGCCATCGCCGAGTACCCGACGAGCAGCACCGACGTCAGGGTCGCGCCCGCGATCAGCGCCGACAACGACTCCGGGAGCAGCACCGTGCGGACGATCTGCCCGTTGGTGGCGCCCATCGCCTGCGCGGCCTCGACCCGGCCGACGGGCACCTCCCGCAGCGCGGACTCGACGACGCGGGCATAGAACGGGATCGCGCCGATCGTCAGCGGCACGATCGCGGCGGTCGGGCCGATCGCGGTGCCGACGATCAGCCGGGTGAACCCGATCAGCGCGATCATCAGGACCAGGAATGGCAGCGACCGGAACACGTTGACGATCGCGCCGAGCACCGCGTTCAACGCCCGCTGCGGCCACAACCCGGACGGCGAGGTCAGATGCAGGACCACCCCGATGAGGACGCCGCCGACCACGGTGAGCAGGAACGCGACGCCAACCATGTACAGCGTTTCGAGGGTCGCCTCCCACACGTCGGGCAGCGAGTCCTGCCAGGACGTTTTGTTCACGAGAGCACCCCTTCCAGGTGGGCGTCGGCGCCCCACGCGAGCGTGGTGTTCGGCTGGGCGGCGACGAACGCCTCAACGTCCGCGCGGCGGACATCGGGTCCGAAGCTCAGCCGCAACCGACCGACGGTGACCCCGGCGACCTGTTCGACGCGGCCGCCGACGACGGAGATGTCGACGTCGAGTGCCCGGACGAGCTGGGAGAGCCAGGGGCCGTGCGCGTCGTCGCCGATGGTGGTGACGATCGCGGTGTCGCTCACCTCCTCGGTGGGGTCTCCCCCGACCGGGACGATCGCCGAGCCGAGGATCGAGCCGGGCGCGGCGACCAGGTCGAGGATGCGCCCGGTCTCGGCGATGCGGCCGTCGTCGAGCCGGGCCGCGGACGTGCAGATGCGGCGCAGCACCCCGAGCTCGTGGGTGATGAGGACGACGGTGACGCCGATCGCCCGGTTCACCTCGGCGAGCAGGTCGAGCACCTGGTCGGTGGTGTCCGGGTCGAGGGCGCTGGTCGCCTCGTCGCACAGCAGCACGTCCGGGTTCGACGCGAGCGCGCGGGCGATGCCGACGCGCTGCTGCTGGCCGCCGGACAGCTGCGACGGGTACGCCTTCTCCTTGCCCGCCAGCCCGACGAGCTTGATCAGTTCGTCGGCGCGGGCGCGGCGCTCGGCCCGGCCCACCCCGGCCAGTTCGAGGGGGAACTCGACGTTGGCCCGCACGGTCCGCGAGTGCAGCAGGTTGAACTGCTGGAACACGGTGCCGATGCGGCGGCGGGCGGCCCGCAGGCCAGCACCGGAGAGCCGCGACAGGTCGTCACCGCGGAGCAGGATGCGCCCGCTGGTGGGCTGCTCGAGCAGGTTCAAACAGCGCAGCAGCGTCGACTTGCCCGCCCCGGACGGCCCGACGATGCCGAAGATCTCGCCCTCGGCGATGTCGAGGTCAATGCCGCGCAGGGCCGCGACCTCCCCCGAGCCTCCGACTGCGGGGAAGGTCTTGACCAGGCTTTCGACGGTGATCATCGGCCGGCCGCGTGCACGGGGATGACGGCGCCGGAGTAGTTCTCCTCGATCCAGGCGGCGGTCTCCGGGGACTGCAGCGCCGCGGCGAGCGCCTGGACGCCGGGATCGTTCTCCTGCGCGGCGCGGACGACGAGCAGGTTCGCGAACGGGTTGTCCTCGGCCTTCTCCGCGATGAGCGTGTCCGTCGTCGGGTTCAGGCCGGCCTCGAGCGCGTAGTTGGAGTTGATGACGGCGGCGGTGATCTGCGGGTCGCCGAGGTTGCGGGCGATCTGCGAGCGCTCGATCTCGATGAACTTCAGGTTCTTCGGGTTCGCCTTGATGTTGGCCTGCGTGACGACGGACAGGTTGGCATCGGCGAACGGGACGTCCATCTCGATCAGGCCGGCGGACTCGAGCAGATAGAGGCCGCGGGAGAAGTTGGTGGTGTCCTTGGGCAGCGCGATGGTGGCGCCGTCGGCGAGCTGGTCGACGGCGGTGATCTTCTCCGAGTACAGGCCCATCGGCTCGAGGTGCACGTCGGCGACCGAGACGAGATCGTCGACGCCCTTCTGCTTCTGCCAGTCCGACAGGTAGGGGGCGTGCTGGAAGTAGTTGGCCTCGACGTCCCCCGCGGCGAGGAGTTCGTTGGGGTCGATCTCGCCGGTGACCGGCTTGATGTCGAGCGTGACGTCGCCGAGCACTCCGGAGTCGGCGATGTGCTCGAGGATCTCGACGTGCGGGGTGCTGGATGCGGAGATCACCAGCGTCTCGGCGTCGTTCCCCGACGAGCAGGCGGCGAGGCCCGCGGCGAGCAGGGCGGCGGCGGACAGGATTGCGGTGCGGCGCAGGAGCATTCGGGAGATACCTTCCGGGTGGGTGGGTCGGTCAGCCGCGCAGGGCGGGGAGGCCCTGCAGGTCGCGGTGGTACCGCTCGGTGACGTTGGGGTGGGCGCGCAGCCGGGACTTGAGGGCGTTGAGCCCGTACCGGGCGTGCAGGGTGCCGCCGTGCTGGTCCGGGCCGACGCCCGCCGCGTCGGCGGCGAGTTCCGGCGCGAGCGGGATCACCGGCAGGGCCTCGTCGTAGCCGGGGTTGAGGAAGAACGGCAACGACACCCGGTCCGTGCCCGCGGCGGGCGGGCGCACCCGGTGCACGGTGGCCTTGAGGTAGCCACCGGTGGCGACCTCGAGCAGTTCGCCGATGTTGACGAGCAGATGTCCGGGCAGCGGGTCGACGTCCAACCATCCGCCATCTGTTTCCACCTGGAAGCCGCCGCTGGTGGGCTCCGGGTACAGCAGGGTCAGCGCGCCGACATCCTTGTGGCTACCGACGCCCTGGTCGGTGACCGAGCCGTCGTGGCCCGGGTAGCGGGCGATCTTGAGCAGCGGGTCGGGGTCGGCGAAGGCGGCATCGAAGAAGTCCGCTGGCGCGCCGAGCGAGACCGCCCAGCCGCGGATCAGCCGCAGGCCCGCGTCCTGCGCCTGCGCCGACCACTCGAGCGCCAGCTGCCGCAGCCGCGGCACCGCGGTCGGCCACAGGTTCGGTCCGTGCAGCACGTCCCACGGGCGGGCCGGGTCGATCGGGTCGACGGCAGCCCGTTCGGGGCCGATGTCGAGCTGCTCGCGCCAGTCGATGTAGCCCTGCGTGCGTTCGCCGCCGACGCGGGTGTAGCCGCGGAACTGCGGCGAGTTCCCGTTCTCGATCTCAAGCTTGTCCGCCTCGGGCAGCGCGAAGAACGCGCGCGCCGTGGCGATCAGGTCGTCGGTGAGCCGCTGGTCGATGCCGTGACCGGTGAGGTAGAAGAACCCGATCTCGTGGGTGACCCGGCGCAGGGCGTCGACGTCGAGGTTCTCCAGATCGATGATCGGGAGGGCGGGGGCGGACATGGGACGGATCCTTTCGCCACGGGCACCGGGAAGAACAGGCGCTGTGACGAGTCGGTGCCCGGGAAATCACGGGAAGTTGCGGAGCGGCCGGGGTGCCGTCGCGGGGCTCTCGTCTCAGCGCTGGCGCATGCGACAACCACGACACATGGTCGTGGGGTCGGCGGTGCGTGCCGTGCCGCGCATCGAGGTCCTTCCGAACGAGATCGTTGCTACCGCGTACGAGTCGGGTGTGACTGCACGTTAATGCGCCGACGGTAGATAGTTCAAATCCTGCGTATACGCGCGGCGCCGGACGGCGACAAATATGCGGTGAACGGTCACAGCCTCCCCGACAGCCGGTCCACACGGTCTCGGCCCGCCCCGGTCAATCCCACCATCCGGACGGACTTGCCGAGCGCCGCGTACCGTTCCCGCACCGCGTCGAGGGTGGCGACCGTGGACGCGTCCCACACGTCGGCCGCCCCGAGGTCGATGATCACCGACGACGGATCGCCCGCGTAGTCGAACCGGCGCACCAGGTCGTTGCTCGACGCCCAGAACAGCTGCCCGGTCAGCCGGTACACCCGGTCTCCGTCGCGGTCCTCGACGGTGACCGTCGTCTGGTGCGCGACCCGCCGCGCGAACGCGGCCATCGCGGCCAGGACACCGAGGACAACGCCGACCGCGAGGTTCTCGGTCGCCAGGGTCCCGACGACCGTCACGATCATCACGACGGTCTCGCTGCGCGGCATGATCCGCAGCGTGCGCGGGGCGATGCTGCGCCAGTCGAAGGTGGTCGCCGCGATCAGCACCATCACCGCGACCAGCGCGGCCATCGGGATCGCGCCGACCACATCGCCGACCGTCAGGCAGAGCACCAACAGGAACAGGCCCGCCAGGAACGTGGAGATCCGGGTTCGGGCGCGACCCTCTTTGACGTTGATCATGGTCTGGCCGATCATCGCGCAGCCGCCCATGCCGCCGAACAGGGCGCCCGCCAGGTTCCCGACGCCCTGCCCCAGGGATTCGCGGGTCTTGTCCGACTCGGTGCCGGTCAGGTCGTCGACGAGTTTCGCGGTGAGCAGCGATTCGAGCAGGCCAACCAGCGCCAGGCCGAGGGCGAACGGCGCGATGATCGTCAGCGTCTCCCAGGTGAGCGGGACGTCCGGGATCATCCACGTCGGCAGACCGGACGGCAGCGCGCCCTGGTCGGCGACGTCGGGCACGTCCAGCCGGAACAGGGCGACCACCCCGGTGAGCACGACGATCGCGATCAGCGGCGCCGGGACCGCCCGCGTCAGCCGCGGAACCAGGACCACCATCGCGATCCCCGCGACCACCAGCGGATACACCAGCCACGGAACGTCGACGAGGTGCCGAATCTGGGCACTGAAAATCAGGATCGCGAGCGCGTTGACGAACCCGATCATCACCGACCTCGGGATGAACCGCACCAGCCGCGCGAGGCCCGCTGCCGCGAACGCGATCTGCACTGCCCCGGCGAGCCACACCGCGGCGATCAGGTAGTCGATGCCGTGCGCCGCGACGAGCGGCGCGATCACCAACGCGGTGGCCCCCGCCGCCGCCGACACCATCGCGGGGCGGCCGCCGGCGATCGCGACCGTCATCGCCATGATGCAGGAGGTGTACAGCGCCACCTTCGGGTCGACGCCCGCGATGACCGCGAACGAGATCACCTCGGGGATCAGCGCCAACGATGTCACCAACCCGGCGAGGATCTCGGTGCTCAGCCTGCGCGGCGAGCGAAGGGCGGAACGGACCGAGGTGATGTCGGGCGGGGCGGGGACGGTGTCGAGCACCGGCAGAGTGTAGTGCGCGTCGCGGCCGCGGGTGGCCCGCCCGCCCCTGGCCCGGCAAGCGGGTCGCGCTGTTGCTCAGTACTCGATGCGGCCCGCGCGGTCGAAGAACTGTCCGGTCGGGCCGTCGGGACCGAGCCGGGCCAGCATCACCGTCGCATCCGTTCCCTCGGTCACCGTCTGGTGCCCGGTGTGCCGGTTGAAGTCGGTGCTGGTGTAGCCCGGGTCGCTGGCGTTGATCCGAAATCCGGGCAGGCTCTTGGCGTACTGGACCGTCAGCGCGATCACGGCCGCCTTCGAGCATGCGTAGGGCACCCCCCGAACGGCGTACTCGTCACTGCCGGGAGTGCTCAACGCGCGGGCGAATCCGACGCCGGAGGCGACGTTGACGATCACCGGATTCGCCGAGTCCCGCAGCAGCGCGAGCGCGGCCTGGGTGAGACGCACGATCCCGAGAACGTTCGTGTCGAACACCTGCTGCACGGCGGCGACATCGAGGTCATCGACGCCGAAGGACCTGCCGAGGACGCCCGCGTTGTTCACGAGGACGTCAAGCTCGGGCAGCCCGGCGAGCGCCCGGTCGACGCTGCGCTGGTCGGTGACGTCGAGCTGCACCGGGTGGGCGCCGTGCCTACGCACCTCCGCGGCGGAGGCGAGATCGCGCATGCCCGCATAGACGGTGTGCCCGGCGTCGACGAGCCTGCGGGCGGTCTCCAGGCCGAGGCCTCGGTTGGCTCCCGTGATGAGTGTGGTGGTCATGCCCACCACGGTTGCGCGGCTCCGGCGCACGCACCAGGCACAGACCCACGGTGGGTCCGGCAGTACCACCCACCTCGCGACGGTAGCGAGCAGGATGGGGGCATGGACGAGTTCGCGCGGGTGCTGCGCGCTTGGCGCGAGCGGGTGCAGCCAGAGCAGGTCGGGTTGCCCCCGGGAACGGGTCGACGCGCGCGGGGGCTGCGACGCGAGGAGCTCGCGATGCTCGCGGGAGTCAGCGTCGACTACCTCGTGCGGCTGGAGCAGGGTCGGGCAACCAACCCCTCGGCGCAACTGCTCGGCGCCCTAGCCCGCGCGTTGCGGCTGACCGACGACGAGCGCGACCACCTGTACCGGGTCGGCGGCGTCGCCGCCGCGACGCCCTCCTCGGTGCCGCGGCACGTGGGTCCCGGCGTCCAACGCATCGTGGACCGTCTCGGCGACGTGCCGGTCAGCGTGTACAGCGCCGCACACGACATCCTGCTGTGGAATCCGCTCTGGGCGGCCCTGCTCGGCGACCCGTCGTCGCTGTCCGGGCTCCGGCGAAATCTTGTCTGGCTGGTGTTCACCGAAACAAGCACCGCCGTCACCCACACCACCGCCGGGGAAGAGGAGTTCCGAGCGGACCTGGTCGCGGACCTGCGCTCCGCGGTGGGGCGGTACCCCGACGACGCCCCGCTGCGGAACCTCGTCGACCGCCTGCTCGCGGAGTCCGCCGAGTTCGCGGCGCGGTGGGCGCAGGCACACGTGGCGCTGCACCGGTCCAGCCGAAAGACCGTGCGCACCAGGACGGTCGGCGACATTACCGTCGACTGCGATGTCCTCGGCGCACCGGGCAGCGGCGATCTGCGGATCGTCGTCTACACGGCGGTACCCGGCTCCGCCGACGCGGCGAAACTCGATCTGCTGCGGGTCGCAGGCCTGCAGGACCTCTCGCATCCCAGACCGGAACCGACGGCCGCCAGCGAGGACCACCGGGAGTCCACCCGGCCGCGCTGATCGGCGCACCACGGCACGTGGCGGCCGCCGACGATTCTCACCACATGCTGGTGCGCAGGGAGATCTCGGTGGCGAACGCGGCCGCCGCGTCGCGGGGCACCGAGCCGACCGCGAGTTCGACGACGCGGAAGTCGGAGTAGCAGCGCCGCCCGCTGGCGTCGGCCTCGGGGCGGGCGTCCGGACCACCGATCAGCAGGGTGGACGGGATCTCGACGGCCGGGCAGTCCCCGCCCGCGACCGCGGGGTGCGGGCTGTCGGCGACGACCAGACTCTTGAACCGCCCGAAGGTCCGGGCCGCGGCCTCCCAGGCCAGGGCCCCGCCCTCGCGGTCGCCCGCCAGGTTGACGTAGCTCAGGCCCAGACCGTCGAGGAGCGCGAGCAGCCCGGCCACGTCGAGGCCGGTGATCGTGTCGGGCACGACCGTGCGCAGGTCGGAGCCGTGCAAGCGCTCGCAGACCGCGTCGAACACGGTCGCGTCCTCGCCTGCACCGGGCAGCAGCACGACCACGTGGGCACTCTCGGGCCCGTCGACCCGAACCGTCCGGACCACCCCGCCGACCGACACTTCCGTCAACTCCATGGCACCGGACGGTACACGCAGCCGCGGCGCGGCCCCGGAACCGTCGGGGTTGTCGAACGCCCGCCAAGCCTCTATGGTTCATTACATGAGTAATGAACCAGTGAGCCTGACCGCGGGGCGGTTCCCGTGATCGACGACGGCAGGCCGCTGTTCCAACAGATCGCTGAACAGATCGAGGGCGCGATCATCGACGGCTCGCTGCTCGAGGAGACGCAGGTTCCCTCCACCAACGAACTCGCTGCCTTCCACCGGATCAACCCGGCGACCGCGGCCAAGGGCCTCAATCAACTGGTCGCCGAGGGGATCCTCTACAAGAAACGGGGAATCGGAATGTTCGTCACGGCAGGAGCGCGCGAGACGCTCCGGCGCCGGCGGCGCGATGCGTTCGCGCGCCAGTTCATCGAGCCGCTCGTCGCGGAGGCGGAACGCCTCGCGATCCCGCTCGACGACATCAAATCCATGCTCGACACCAGGGAGGTGGCCCGATGACACGAAGTGTGACGGCACTGCACAGCACCGCTGCGACCGCGGCCGACACGGTCGCGTCGATGCGCGGGATCGGGATGCGCTACGGCGAGTTCGACGCCCTCACGGACATCTCCTTCACTATCGAACGCGACAAGATCTATGGCCTGCTCGGACGCAACGGCGCAGGCAAGTCCACGATCATGTCGATCCTCACCGGCCAGTCCGTCCAGACGTCGGGCAACGTCACCGTCTTCGACGGCACCCCCTTCGAGAACGCGCAGGTGCTGCGGAACGTCTGCTTCATCAAGGAGAGCCAGACCTACCCGGATGAACTCCGGGTTGCCCACGTGCTCAAGGCGGCCGAGCACCTGATGGAACGGTGGGATCGCGACTTCGCGGCCCGCCTGCTCGACGACTTCGAACTCCCGCTGTGCCGCAAGGTCAAGAAGCTCTCCCGTGGCATGAGGTCCGCGCTCGGGGTGACCATCGGCCTCGCGTCGCGGGCGCCGCTGACCCTGTTCGACGAGCCGTACCTCGGCCTCGACGCCGTCGCCCGCCAACTCTTCTACGACCGGCTGCTCGCGGACTACGCCGAGCATCCCCGCACGATCGTGCTGTCGACGCATCTGATCGACGAGGTCGCGAACCTGCTCGAGCACGTCATCGTCGTCGATCGGGGGCGGATCCTGCTCGACGACGACACCGACACCCTCCGCAGCCGCGCGGTGACCGTCACCGGTCCGACCACCGCCGTGACGGAGTTCGCCACGAACGGGACGGTCCTGCACCACGAAGCCCTCGGCTCGCAGTCCCGCGCCACCGTCCAGATCGCCTCGGGCGAGGCCGATCGGGCCCGGTTGATCGACGCGGGCGGTGCGATCGAGCCCGCCTCACTGCAGGAACTCGTGATCCGAACCACCACCCAGGAGCAGACGTCATGACCGCAGCCACCCTGCCCGCCGCGACCGACAACCACGCCGTCACCGGCCCCTCCCGGATCGGATCGGTGCTCCGCCTGCACACCGTGGCCTGGCCCCTGCTGATCGCCTGGCCGGTCGGTCTGCTCACGGTGGCGTTCGCGATCAGCTGGATGATCTACTACCTGGTCGGGAACGAGGAGGGCGAGGGCTTCACCGGCAGCGTCACCGCCCTGGCTGGCTTCGCGATCGCGTTCTACGTCCAGGCGCTGACGCAGAGCTTCCCGTTCGCGCTGGGACTGAGCGTGACCCGCCGCGAGTTCTACACCGCGACGACCCTGATGGCCGTCGCCCAGTCGGCGATCTTCGCGGTCGCGGTGTGGGCGCTGTCGCTGGTCGAGGCCGCGACCGACGGGTGGGGCGTCCACATGCGAATGTTCGGGATCACCCGGTACTTCACGGACAGTCCCCTCGTGCAACTGCTCTGTCTGTTCTCGATCCTGTTGCTCAGCACCGGGGTCGCGATGCTCGCCGGGGCGATCTATCAGCGGTGGCGCACCACCGGCCTGCTCGCGGCCGGCGTCGCCCTGCTCGTGACGCTCGGGCTGGCGGCGATCGTGATCACCTGGGCCGAATGGTGGCCTGCGATCGGTTCCTGGTTCGTCGATACCCCGAGGGTGATGCCGATGGTGGTGCTGCCACTGGTGCCCGCCGTGCTCAGCATCGGGTTCGGCTGGATCGCGCTGCGCCGCGCAGCGGTGTGATCGCCGGTCAGGAGCGGACGTCCGGCTGCCACTGACTCGTGATCACCGGAAGCTCCTGCGGCGCACCGCGATCAATCAGCGCGAGCACTCCGTCGACGTCGACGTGCCGTTCCACCAGATCGGCCAGCAGGTCGAGCTGGGCGGCGCGTTCGGCGGCGACGGACGTGTCGGGGGCGACGGTGAAGTCCCTGCCGGTGGCCACGGCGATGTCGGTGAGCAGCCTGCGCCGGTACCCGTCGGACTCGAGCAGGCCGTGCCAGTGGGTGCCGAGGACGGCACCGCGAATGCTGCCCTCCGGGGTGCCGTCCTCGTGGCCCAGCAGCGCCGGATCCCCGGTCCGGGTCACCCGACCGTGGTGGATCTCGTAGCCGGACACCGCGATTCCGTCCGCGATTCCGGTCACCTGCCGCAGCACCTTGTCCGGGGCGAACTCGACGTCGACATCGAGCAGGCCGAGACCGTCCACGGCGCCGACACCGGATTCCACCGTGTCGGTAATCCGGCGGCCGAGCATCTGGTAGCCGCCACAGATCCCGAGAATCGGCAGTCCGGCGGCCGCCCGGGACGTCACCGCGGCGGCGAGCCCCGAGGACCGCAGCCACGCCAGGTCCGCGACGGTGGACTTGCTGCCGGGGAGCACGACGAGATCGGCGTCGGCGAGCCGGGACGGCTCGCTCACCCAGTGCACCGACACCCCCGGCTCGCAGGCCAGCGCCTCGACGTCGGTGGCGTTCGAGACGCGGGGCAGCCGGATCGCGGCCACCCGCAACCAGTCCCGGCCGCGCGGCGGCGCCGGCCTGCCGACCGGGGCGTCCGCGGTGGTCGACAGCGAGTCCTCCGCATCGATCCACAGGCCCTCGGCGAACGGCACCACCCCGAGGGTGGGACGCCCGGTCAACGACTCCAGTTGCCGCAGTCCGGGTTCCAGTAACCCGACGTCACCGCGGAACTTGTTCACCACGAACCCGGCGATCAGTGCCTGGTCCTCGGGCTCGAGCACCGCGACGGTGCCGAACAGATGCGCGAGCACTCCCCCGCGGTCGATGTCGCCGACCACGACGACCGGCAACCCCGCCGCACGCGCGAGGCCCATGTTTGCGAGGTCCGTTGCGCGCAGATTGATCTCGGCGGGCGAGCCTGCGCCCTCACAGACGACGATGTCGAATTCGGCGCGCAACGATGCAAGTTCGTCGGCGACCACCCCGCGCAGCCACTGCCGATGGGTCATGTAGTCGCGGGCGCCGACCGAGGTGACGGCCTTGCCGCGGACCACGAGCTGCGAGGTGCGGTCGCTGCCCGGCTTGAGCAGGACCGGATTGAACCGCACACTCGGTTCGAGTCCACACGCCCGCGCCTGCAGCGCCTGGGCGCGTCCGATCTCGCCTCCGTCGAGGGTGACGACGGAGTTGTTGGACATGTTCTGCGCCTTGAACGGCGCCACCGAGATCCCTCGACGCGCCAACAGGCGGCACAGGCCCGCGACGAGGACGCTCTTGCCCGCATCGGAGGTGGTGCCTGCGACCAGCAGGGCGCCGCCGGTCACGGCAACGTGAGGATCTCGGCGCCGGTGTCGGTGACCACCAGGGTGTGCTCGAACTGGGCCGTCCACCGGCGGTCCTTGGTGACGACGGTCCAGTTGTCGTCCCAGATCTCGTAGTCGACGGTGCCGAGGTTGATCATCGGTTCGATCGTGAACACCATGCCGGGTTCGATGATCGTGTCCACGTTCGGCTGATCGTAGTGCAGGATCACCAGTCCGTTGTGGAACGTCTCGCCGATGCCGTGGCCGGTGAAGTCCCGGACGACGCCGTAGCCGAACCGGTTTGCGTACGACTCGATGACGCGGCCGATCACGTTGAGTTCGCGTCCGGGTCGAACGGCCTTGATTGCGCGCATGGTGGCCTCCCGGGTGCGGTCGACCAGCAGGCGGTGCTCCTCGGAGACGTCGCCGGCGAGGAAGGTGGCGTTGGTGTCGCCGTGTACCCCGTCGAGGTAGGCGGTGACATCGATGTTGACGATGTCGCCGTCCTGGATCACCGTCGAGTCCGGGATGCCGTGGCAGATCACCTCGTTCAGCGAGGTGCAGCACGACTTCGGAAAGTCCTTGTAGCCCAGGGTCGACGGGTAGGCGCCGTGGTCGACCATGTATTCGTGGGCGATCCGGTCGAGCTCGTCGGTGGTCACCCCCGGCGCGACGGCCCGACCCGCCTCCTGCAGGGCCTGCGCGGCGATCTTCCCCGCGAGCCGCATCTTCTCGATCGTCTCCGGCGTCTGCACCCACGGCTCGTTGCCCTCGTTGACCGTGGGCTTCCATGCGTACTCGGGGCGCTCGATCTTCCCGGGAACGGCCAGGGTCGGCGAGACGGTTCCGGGGACCAGGGGTGCGCGCACAGACATGGCGTCAAGGTTACGCGCCGCGTGACCACCGACGGGGGCGAGCCCGGCGGCGCCCGCGAGGGAGGCCCGCCGGGCGGGGCGATCAGCGTTGCGCGACCAGGTCCGGCACCGAGGCGTCCGCTGCGGCGGACCGCCGGGCCGGGATCGCCGCGGCGACGGTCGCCGCGACCAGCGCGACACCGCATCCGATCAGCAGCCCGGTCCGGAAGCCAGCCTCCGTCGGCAGCGTGAAGTCCCCGACCGGCACACTCATCTGGGCGAGCACCACGCCGACGACGGCGGCGGCGACCGCGGTGCCGAGGGATCGGGTCAGGGCGTTGAAGGCGTTGGCGGCCGCGGTCTCCGAGCGCGGAACCGCCCCCATGATCAGGGCGGGCATCGCGCCGTAGGCGAAACCGGTTCCGGCGCTGCAGATGCAGGCCACGATCATGATGCCCCACGCCGAGCCCATCAGCAGCAGCGAGGACCCGTAGCCGACCGCGAGGATCAGGGCGCCGACGATCAGGGTGATTCTGGGCCCGCGAGCGGACGAGAGCCGGGCACCGACGCCGGCGACCGCCATCATCACGAACCCGCCGGGCGCCATCCACAGGCCCATCTCGAGCATCGACTGGCCGAGGCCGAACCCGGTGCTCTCGGGCAGTTGCAGCAGCTGCGGCAGGATCAGCGACTGCGCGTACATCGAGAACCCGACGACCACGCCAGCGACGTTGGTCAGCAGCACCTGCATCCGCGCGGTGGTCCGCAGGTCGACGAGCGGGTCGGTGACCCGCAGCTCCCACCAGCCCCAGGCCAGCAGGACGGCGACGGCGGCAACGACCAGGCCGACGGTGAGCCCGTCCGTCCAGCCCCAGTCGCCGCCCTTCGAGACGGCGAGCAGCAGGCAGACCAGCCCGACGGCAAGACCGGCGGCACCAATCGGATCGAACCGGCCCGCCGCGGGGTCGACCGGGGTCGCGGGGACGGTCCTCCAGATCAACCCCGCCACCAGAACGCTGACGGCGGTCGCACCCCAGAACAGCATCCGCCAGTCGGCGTTCTGAGCGACGGCCGCGGCGAGCGGCAGACCCAACGCGCCGCCGATTCCCATCGACGAACTCATCAGTGCGATGGCCGAGTTCAGCCGCTGCGGCGGAAGGAGATCGCGCATCGCGCTGATGCCGAGCGGAATCAGCCCCATCCCGACGCCCTGCAGTGCGCGCCCGGCGATCATCGGTAGCACCGAGGTCGCCAGCGCGCACACCAGCGATCCGACGATCAGGGGCACCGTGACGATCAGCAGCATGCGCCGCTTGCCGTACATGTCGCCGAGGCGGCCGGTGATCGGGGTGCACACCGCGCCCGCGACCAGCGTCGCGGTGATCACCCAGGTCGCGTTCGATGCCGACGTGTCCAGCAGCTGCGGCAGGTCGCCGATCAGCGGGACCACCAGGGTCTGCATGAGCGCGGCGACGATGCCGGTCGCGGCGAGCACCCCCACGAGCCTGTTCTCGTTCACCGCACCGACCCCGCCAGCGGACCTTGCCACGGGCACCTCCTCACCACTCGAACTTGCATCATGCAAATTCATTGCATCATACATATTCGGTGCCCGATACAATCTTCGTGCGCGATGCAACTCTCGGAAGGACGTCGATGTACACGCCCGCGGATCGGATCCAGTTCGAAACGATGCTGCTCGCCCGGCACCTGCCCCGCGCACGACGCGGCGCCGACGGGTTGGACCACAGCGCCTTCGTGGTGCTCAGCAGGCTGGCCGTCCAGGGACCGATGTCGGTCGGTGAACTCACCGAGGCGTTCGGCCTGGACACCTCCACGCTGAGCCGTCAGACCACCGCGATGCTGGGATCCGGCCTGGTACAGCGCATTCCCGATCCGGACGGCGGCATCGCCCGCAAGTTCCGGCTCACCGAGGAGGGACTGAGCCGGCTACAGGACGAGCGGGCGCTGCGGGTCCTCGGCATCGAAGGCGCACTCGCCGACTGGTCGGAGGAGGACCGAACCCTGTTCGCGGACCTGCTCAAGCGCTTCAACATCGACGTCGAGCGGCGCACCGGGCGGGTCTGGCCGCGGCCGTCCGCCGCGCGGCGGGTCGACGAGGCAGGCTGAGCGGCGGACCCGGGCGTAGCGTGGAATGCGCCCGCCGCCCGGCGGGCGGCAGGGTGGAGGCGCGCGGCATGTCGGACGACGTCGAGAAGCGGTGGAACGATCCGCCGGAACTCCGGCGGGCCACCCGCTATACCTGCATCGCGGCGGGCACCGCCCTCGCGGTCATGGCCGCGAGTGCGCTCTGGGCCTATCTCGGGCGCAGCGACTGCACGGCGACCGAGGCGGCCGTCTGCGCGACCGCCGACCGCTATCTCCTCGCGATTGCCCCCGCCGCGATCCTGGCGATCGGTGGACTCGGCGCCTTCGTCCGCACCTACACGGTGTGGAAGCGGGGCGGCACCTGGCCGGTGTGGCACGGCGCAGGCTGGGTCCTGATGACGCTCACACTGATCTATGCCGCGCTCGGCGCCGGGTTCCTCACCGACTGATCCGACTCACCCCTGCTTGGGCACCCAATGGTCGGTCTCGAGTTCGTAGCCCTGCTTGAGCTGCCCGTACGCGGCACGCTGGGCGTCCTCGCCCTCGCCGTACCGCCTGACGGCCGTCTCGTGGGCCGCCGAGAAGGCCTCCTGCACCTCCCTGGAGGATCGACGCAACGTCTGCGGGAGTTCGGTCCGGTTCACTTCGGCACCCCTTTCGTCGACATGGAATGTGTGCCCATTGTCCGTCGCCCTCGCCCGTCGCGACACCGGTGAACCGAATTCGTTATCCGGGCGGGACGGGCACGGCGGGTCAGCGAAGCTCGGCGACGAAGGCCATCCGGTCACCGCGGTACAGCGACCGCACCCGCTCGATCGGCACCCCGGCAGCATCCCGGGACACCCGATCCAACTTGAGCATCGGCAGCGCGGTGCTCGCCTCGACGAGCCCCGCCTCGCGCGGGGTGGGCAGCACGGTCTCGATCCGCTCGGTCGCCGTCGCGAACCGGACCCCCGTGGCGCGGATCGCCGCGTAGAGAGAACTCTCGGGATCGAAGGTGTCGGCCAGGTCCGGGAAGCGCGCCAACGGCAGATAAGTGCTCTCCAGTCCGATCCGCTCGCCATCGGCGAGCAGGACCCGCTCGAGGTGAATCACCGGGGCACCCGGGGCGATCTCGAGATTCTCGGACAGTCGCTCCCGCGCGTCGATCTCCTCCCACCGCACCAGGATTCGGCCCGGTTCCCGGCCCTGACTCAGCGCGCCCTCGGTGTACGACCCGAG
Source organism: Rhodococcus sp. NPDC058532 (assembly GCF_042719255.1). Classification (NCBI taxonomy): domain Bacteria; kingdom Bacillati; phylum Actinomycetota; class Actinomycetes; order Mycobacteriales; family Nocardiaceae; genus Rhodococcus; species Rhodococcus sp. NPDC058532. The sequence continues at coordinate 315,462 of NZ_JBHXNU010000003.1, read as the reverse complement.
CGAGAGGGGCTGCACCAGCTTGGGTCGGGCGACGACGGTGCCCCTCCCCCGCCGTTCGACGCGGCCAGCGACGAGCAGCTCGTGCAGCGCCTGCCGGACCGTCTCCCGTGACACCCCGCAGGTCGCGGCGAGTTCGCGCTCCGCGGGTACCGGATCACCCTCGGCGAGGCCGGCCAGCAGGTCCTCGACGTGGGTGCGCACCACGTAATGCTTGGGCACGCCCTCGGCCGTCACGATGCCGCTGCACCAGGCCGACGGTGGGCCGAATCCGGCAGTGCGCCAACCTCTTCGAACACGATTGCGTCGTCGCTCACGGTCGTCACAGTACCTCAGATTTGGTCTATACCAACTGTTCACCTGGAGTTTCCAGGGCGTCCCCCGGTTGGTCTAGACCAATGCCCATGCTGCCCTCATGCGAATTGCAATTGTGGGAGGCGGAATCCTCGGCACGGCACACGCCGACGAGGCGATCCGCAGAGGGCACGAGGTGGTCCACCTCGAACGGGAACCCGAGGCACGTGGTGCCACGGTACGCAACTTCGGTCTGGTCTGGGTGTCCGGGCGGGCCGAACACGAACTGGACGCGGCGCTGCGCTCGCGCGAACTGTGGGCGGACCTGGCCGCCCGGGTCCCCGCCATCGGCTTTCGTCCGGCCGGATCACTGACCCTGCTCCGCACCCCCGAGGAGGTGGCGGTCGCGGAGGAGGTGCTCGCCCGGCCCGACGCCGACGCCCGCGGGTTCACGCTGCTCGATCCCGGCCGGGTTCGCGGCGTCAACCCCGCGCTGCGCGGCAGGTACCTCGCTGGCCTGCACTGCAGCCGCGATGGTGCCGTCGAATCCCGGGTGACGCTGCCCGCCATCCGCGCACATCTGGAGGCCAGCGGTCGCTACACCTTCCACGCCTCCACCGAGGCCCGCGAGGTGGCCAGCGACGGCACCGGCGTCCATATCCGCGACGACCGCGGCCGGACCTTCGACGCCGATCTCGCGATCGTGTGCCCCGGCGCCACCCTCGGCGGGCTGGCCCGTGACCTCGCCGGGGACCTGCCGCTGCGCCGGGTCCGGCTGCAGATGATGCAGACCGCCCCGCTCGGCGAATCACTCACCACCGCGATCGCGGACGGCGACAGCCTCCGCTATTACCCCGGGTTCGCCGGCGACGCCCTCGAGGCCCTGAAGGCGGCGCAGCCGCAGGCCCCGACCGCGGCGGCGCACCGGATGCAGTTGCTGTGCGTGCAGCGCCTGCACGGCGGCCTGACGATCGGCGACACCCACGAATACGACGAGCCGTTCACCTTCGACGTCGACGAGGCCCCGTACCAGCACCTGACCTCCGTCATGGAGGAGCTGCTGGGCCGCAAGCTCCCGCCGATCGTCCAGCGGTGGGCCGGCGTCTACAGCCAGCACCTCGACCCCGGCCAGCTGGTGCACCGCGGGCAGCCCGCCGCGGGCATCTGGGTCGTCGCCGGGCCGGGCGGGCGCGGCATGACCCTCGGGCCCGCCCTCGCCGAACAGACCGCCGAGCAGCTCGGCCTCTAGAGACAACCCCAGGAGACAGCATGTCCACCACCCCGATCCGCCTCGCCGTCCTCGACATGGCAGGCACCACCGTCGCCGACGACGGACTCGTCCTTCGGGCCTTCGCCGACGCGTCCGTCGCGGGCGGAATCCCCACCGAGGGCCCGGACGGCGACGCCGCCCGGCGATACGTCCTCGACACGATGGGCCAGTCCAAGATCATCGTCTTCCGCGCGTTGACCGGCGGCGACGAGGAACGCGCCCGGGCCGCCAACGCGGCATTTGAGGCGGCCTACGACCGCCTGATCGACGAGGGCAACGCCGAGCCGATCGCCGGCGCGGCCGACGCGATCACCGCGCTCCGCAACGCGGGCGTCAAGGTCGCGCTCACCACCGGGTTCAGCCGCGGCACGCAGGACAAGCTGCTTGCCGCCCTCGGGTGGCAGGAGATCGCCGACCTGACGCTGGCGCCGTCCGACGCCGGACGGGGGCGCCCCTACCCCGACCTGATCCTGACCGCCCTGCTGCGCCTGCAGATCGACGACGTCCGCGAGGTCGCCGTGCTCGGCGACACCGCCAACGACGTCACCTCCGGGCTGCGGGCAGGCGCCACCGTCGTTGCCGGGGCTCTCACCGGGGCGCACGGCGAGGACGAGCTGCGCGCAGCAGGCGCCACCGCCGTCCTGCCCTCGGTCCGCGAATTCGCCGACCTCGTCCTGTCCACCCGCTGACACCGTTCACCCACAGTGAGGATTTCGATGCGTCCCTTCACGATCCGCCCCGCCGCCGCCGCGGCCGCACTGGTCGCGACGGCCCTGACCCTGACCGCGTGCGGGGGCACCGGCACCGCCGCAAACTCCGACGGCGGTGTCGTCACCGTCTACAGCGCCGACGGACTCGCCTCCTGGTACGAACCACAGTTCGAGGAATTCACCAAGGAGACCGGCATCGCGGTCAACCTCGTCGAGGCCGGCTCCGGTGAGGTCGTCTCCCGGGTGGAGAAGGAGCAGTCCAACCCGCAGGCCGATGTCGTCGTGACGCTGCCCCCGTTCATCCAGAAGGCGGCGGCGCAGGGCCTGCTGCAGCCGAGCGGAATCGATACCTCCGCCGTCCCCGCCGACGTGCAGGATCCGGCGGGCAGCTACGTCCCGGTGGTGAACAACTACCTGACCTTCATCGCCAACCCCGGCGCGAACCCGACCCCGACGACCTGGGACGACCTGCTTACCGAGCAGTTCAAGGGCAAGCTGCAGTACTCGACGCCGGGCCAGGCCGGCGACGGCACCGCGGTCCTGCTGCTGCTGCAGCACCTGATGGGCAAGGAGGGCGCGCTCGACTACCTGGCGGCGCTGCAGACCAACAACGTCGGCCCGTCGTCGTCGACCGGCAAGCTGCAGCCGAAGGTCAGCAACGGGGAACTGCTCGTCGCGAACGGCGACGTGCAGATGAACCTGGCGTCGATCAGGGACGACGGCTCGCAGTTCGACCTGTTCTTCCCGGCGAACCCGGACGGCACCCGCACCACCATCGCGCTCCCCTACGTGATGGGCCTTGCGACGGGCGCCCCCCGCTCCGAGGAGGCGAAGCAGCTGATGGAGTACCTGCTCTCGGAGAAGGCGCAGCGCGCCGTCGGCACCGACGCGCTCGGCGTCTCGGTGCGCACCGACCTCACGGCGGGCGAGGGCACCGACCCGAACACCCCGGCCGGGGCCCTCGCAGGCGTCGACGTGTGGACCCCGAACTGGAACGACGTGCTGCGCGACCTCGACGCCGACCTGGCCGCGTACCAGAAGGCGACCGGGAGCTGACATGAACAGGATCAACACCCGGTGGCGCGCCACGGACACCGGCACCGACCGCGGCACCCGCGGCGCCACCCACCCTGCGATCACCTTCGACCGCGTCAACGTGGCCTACGGGCGGGGACGCGGCGCCACCCGGGCGTTGATCGACTTCAACCTGCGGGTGGCGCCGGGCGAGACCGTCGCCCTGCTCGGGCCGAGCGGGTCCGGCAAGTCGACCGCGCTCAAGGCGCTCGCCGGGTTCAACCGCCCGGTGTCGGGCACCGTCCGCCTCGGCGACGTCGACGTGACCGACCTGCCCCCGGCCCGGCGCGGGATCGGCGTCGTCGTCCAGTCCTACGCGCTGTTCCCGCACATGCGGGTCGCGGAGAACGTCGCGTTCGGCCTGCGCTCGCAGCGCGTGCCGCGGTCCGAGATCGGCGGCCGGGTCGCGGACGCCCTCGAAATGGTCGGAATGTCGGCCTACGGCAAGCGTTTTCCCCGCGAACTGTCCGGCGGGCAACAGCAGCGGGTGGCGATCGCCAGGGCGCTCGCGATCCGCCCGAAGGTGCTGCTGCTGGACGAGCCGCTCGCCGCGCTCGACGCGCAGCTGCGGCAGTCGATGCTCACCGAACTGCAGCAGCTGCGGGCGGCCTTGCCGGACACCGCGATGCTCTACGTCACCCACGACCAGTCCGAGGCGCTCGCGCTCGCCGACCGGATCGCCGTGATGCGCGACGCCCGACTGGTGGACGTGGACACCACCGAGAACCTGTGGAAGCGGCCCCCGAGCAGTTTCACCGCCGCGTTCCTCGGCGGGGCGAACCTGCTGCCAGCCGCGGTGACCCGGGTGATCGGCGGATCCGCCCTGGTGTCGCTGGCCGGTGTTCCGGTCACCGCCCAGGCGCCAGCGACACCGGCCGGTGCCGCCGACTGGGAGGCCGCCGATTCCGCCGCCCTGCTGTGCATCCGGCCGCACGCGGTGACCCTGGTGTCCCCCGGCGAGCGGGGTGCGCTGGCCGGGACCGTCACCGGGAGCGTCTGGCGCGGCGCAACCACCCGCCTCACCGTCACCCTCGACGGGCTGCCCGGGCATCCGGTCGACGTGGACGTCACCGGACACGACGGTCGACCGATCGGCAGCCCGGTCGGGGTGAGCTTCCCCGACCTGAGCGCGGTGCTGGTCCCGGCCCCGGGACCGGTGTCGTGACCGCGCTCCTGGACCGCCCGGTGTCGGACCCGATCCCGGTGCGGCCCGAACCGCGCCGATGGGCACCGACGCTGTTGGCGCTGCCGCCGCTGCTGCTGGTGCTCGGGTTCGCCGTCTACCCGATGGCCCGGGTGCTTGCCGAGTCCACCGTCACCGACGACGGCCGCGGCTGGTCCACTTGGACCGAGGTGCTGGGGTCGGAGCTGTTCCGGAACGCGTTGTGGCGCACCGTGCAGATCGCGGCGCTGTCGACGCTCGGCGCGATGGTGCTTGGCACGTTCCTTGCGCTGGTCCTCGCGTTCGTCCCGTTTCCCGGGTCGAAGGTGGTGGGCAGGCTGATCGACACGGTGCTGTCGCTGCCGTCGTTCCTGATCACCCTCGCGTTCACGTTCCTGTACGGCACCGCGGGCGCGGTCAACGCCCTGATCACCCGGATCACCGGCGCCGAGCAGGGGCCGTTGAACTTCCTCGCGACCCCGCTCGGCGTCATCGCCGCCGAGATCACCTTCTTCACCCCGTTCGTCGTGCGGCCGCTGCTCGCCGCGTTCACCCAGCTGCCGCGCGAGCAGCTCGACGTCGCCGCCAGCCTCGGCGCGTCACCGGCCCGGGTGCTGCGGACGGTGGTGATGCCGGAGGCGTGGCCGGCGCTGATGTCCGGTGGATCACTGGTCCTGCTGTTGACGCTCAACGAGTTCGGCATCGTGCTGTTCACCGGGGCGAAGGACGTGGTGACGCTGCCGGTGCTGATCTACACCCGCGGCATCGTGACCTTCGACCTGCCCGGCGCCGCGGTCATCGCGACGGTGCAGGTGGCGCTGTCGATCGCGCTGTACGTCGGCTACCGGGTCCTGTTCAACCGACCGATGGGAGGCAGCCGTGCTGCTGTGGACAACGCGCGCTAGGGCACTCACGCTGACCGTGTTCGGGCTGGTGGTCGCGGTGGTCTTCGTTGCCCCGATCGCGACGGTCATCGCGGCGGGCCTCGCCGGGTCTTGGACCGGGCCGCTGCCGTCGGACCTGGGCGGCAAGCACTTCGCCGCCGCCCTGTCGGACGACAACCTGGCGAGCCTGGCGGTGAGCCTGCAGACGGCGTTCATCGCGGGCGCCCTCGCGCTCGGGGTCGGGACGTGGGCGGCGCTCGCGGCACGGGAGGCGCCGGCCTGGCTGCGGAAGCTCACCGACGCCGTGTTCCACCTGCCGATCGCGGTGCCGTCGGTGGCGATCGGCCTCGGCCTGCTGATCGCGTTCAACTCGCGGCCGCTGTTGCTCGGCGGCACCAAGTGGATCGTGATTCTCGCGCACACGGTGCTGGTGTTGGCGTTCGCGTTCAGCTCTGTCTCCGCCGCGCTGGACCGGATGGACCCCGCCTACCGGCAGGCCGCCGAGTCGCTCGGCGCCGGACCGGTCCGGGTGCTGCTGCGGGTGACGCTGCCGCTGCTGCTGCCCGCGATCGGCGCCGCCGCCGGGCTGTCCATCGCGCTGTCGATGGGTGAGCTCGGGGCCACCGTGATGGTGTACCCGGCGACGTGGAAGACGCTGCCGGTGACCATCTTCGGGCTCACCGACCGCGGCCAGGTGTTCCAGGCCGCCGCGAACACCACGCTGCTGCTCGCGGTCACCCTGCTCGCGCTGCTGGTCGTCGGCCGCCTCCGCAGGCGCTGACGCACCCGTGAGTCCTTCTGGTCCCGCTGGGGGCCAAAAGGACTCACGGGCGCAGCCGCAGGATGTACCGCTGTACCTTGCCGCTGGGGGTCTTCGGCAGCGACGGCACGAAGTGCACGGTCCGCGGATAGGCGTGCGCCGCGAACTTCTTCTTCACCAGCTGCTGCAGCTCGGCCTCGAGGTCGTCGGTGCCATCCACCCCGTCCCGGAGCACAACGAACGCCTCAAGCACCTCACCGCGCAGCTCATCGGGCATGCCGACGACGGCGGCCTCGACGACGTGCTCGTGCATCACCAGGACGGACTCGACGTCGAACGGGCCGATCCGGTAGCCGGCCATGATGATCACGTCGTCATCGCGGGAGGAGAAGAAAAAGTGCCCGTCCTCGTCGGTGCTGCCCGCGTCCCCGGTGATGTACCAGCGGCCGTCCGCGGTGAACCGCTGCCTGGTCTTCTCCGGGGCGTCGACGTAGCCGGCGAACCACATCAGCGGCGAGCGACGGGTGTCGATCGCGACCCGGCCCGCGGTCCGCGGCGGCGCCACCTCGTCGGCGTCGTCGCGCAGCACCGCGCACGACCAGCCCGGCAGCGCCCGCCCCATCGACCCGGCCGGAACCTGCTCACGCAGGCCGTCGGCCCAGGCGTTGACGATGAACATGCCGTGCTCGGTCTGCCCGTAGTGATCGCGCACCTCGCAGCCGAGGGTGGACCGCGACCAGGCGACGACGTCGGGGGTCAGCGGCTCCCCCGCCGACGACGCGCGCCGCAGCGTCAGGCCGTCGGGGACCGGCCCGGTGTCGGCGCGCAGGCTGCGGTACACGGTGGGCGCGGCGGCAAAGTTGGTGACCCCGAAGCGCTCGATCACCTGCCAGGTCAGCGCCGCCGAGAATCCGGCGTGCAGCAGCAGGCTGCGGGTCCCGGCCGCCATCGGGCCGAGCAGCGCGTAGTACAGGCCGTACGCCCAGCCCGGGTCGGCGGCGTTCCAGAAGACATCGTCGGGACGCACGTCGAGGCCGAACTCGAGGTAGCCGTGGAACGAGGCCAGCGCGCGCACCGGGACCGGCACCCCCTTCGGCGTTCCGGTGGTGCCGGAGGTGAACAGCTGCACCAGCGGCGCCGCGCCCCCGACCGCGACGGCCGCGCCCTTCGGGTCGTCCGCGGTGTGCGCGGCGAGCAGGTCGGTGAGCCGCAGCTGCGCGTCGGACTCCGGGTCTCCCGCCGCGACGACCGTCGTCCACGGGGCGTCGGCGGGGATGTCGTCGCCCGGCGCGAGCTTGCCCAGCTGGTCCCGGTCCGCGACCACGACCCGCGCGCCCGCCGAGGTCAGCCGGAACGCGATCGCGGGCGGGGCGAACGCGGTGAACAGCGGCACGTGGACGGCGCCGCGGCGCCAGATGCCGAGGAGCGCGACGACGAGTTCGGCGGACTTGCCCATCAGGGTGGCGACGCAGTGGCCCGGCTCGACCCCCAGGTCGGCGAGCGCGGCGGCGAACCGCGTCGACTCGTCGCGCAGCTCGCCGTAGGTGAGGTCCCGCGAGGACAGGTCCGCGTCGATCACGGTGAACGCGACGGCGTCGGCCGGGTGCCGGTCGCACAGCAGCTCGGCCGCGCAGGCGTCGGCGGTGTCGTATCGGGCCAGCAGCGCACCAACGCGGGTCGCGGTGTCGTTCATCGGTGGTTCCTCCCACTTCCGTTCCGGGCGTGACGCCGACCACGTCACTGGCCTTATGATCTAGCTCACAGGAGCCGTTCACCACCCCCGGAAAGGGGTAGCCACCGATGCCGATGCCGAGCCCCCTCCTACGTCCCAGGGACGGCGACGCGCTGCGCGCCGAGCTGCGTCATGCGGCGGGCCTGACGGGTGTTCCCGTGCTGTTCGGCGGCGAGGTTCACGACGGCAACCTGCTGCTCACCGAGTTCCTCGGCACCCGGACGAACGGGCTAAGGGGCCTGACCGTGCCGTCCACATCCGGTCTCGGCGGCCGCGCCGCCCACCAACGCCGTCCCGCATCGGTCCCCGACTACCGCATCGCCCGCAGCATCACCCACCACTTCGACGGCCCGGTCCTCGGCGAGGGGCTGCGGTCGGTGCTCGCCGTGCCGGTCGTCGTCGACGGCGTGTCCCGGGCCGTGCTGTACGCGGCGATCCGGGAGTCGACACCGATCGGTGACCGGACCGCCGAGGTGCTGACACTGTCCGGGCGCCGACTCGCCGCGGAGATCACGATCCGCGACGAGGTGGACCGCAGGCTGCGTCTGCTCGGCACCCGCGACGCGGCGGCGGGTGGCGTCGACGCGGCGGTGTCCGAGGGCATCCGGGACGCCAACGCGGACCTGCGGAGCCTGGCCACGGACGTCCCCGACGACGCGCTGCGGCGGCGGCTGCGTGCGGTCGCGGATAAGCTCGCCGGGCTGCTCTCCGCAGGCGCCGACCCGGGCGCCGTCGCCCTGTCGCCGCGGGAACTCGACGTCCTCGCCCACATCGCCTTGGGTTGCACGAACAACGAAGTCGCGCATCGACTCTCGCTGGGGGCGGAGACGGTCAAGAGCTACCTGCGCAGCGCGATGGGCAAGCTGGACGCGCACTCCCGGCACGAAGCGGTGGTGAGCGCGCGGCGGCTCGGCCTGCTGCCCTAGGCCCGAAGGCGATTCCACTCAAGGAGGCGTCATGACCACACCGGCCGACACCGGACAGGAACCGACGCTCAGACGGGTGATGGGACCGTGGCTGCTGCTGCTGTTCATCGTCGGCGATATCCTCGGCACCGGCATCTACGCCCTGACCGGGCAGGTGGCCAAGGATGTCGGCGGCGTGGTGTGGTTGCCCTTCCTCGTCGCGTTCGGGGTCGCGCTGATCACCGCGTTCAGCTACCTGGAGCTGGTCACCAAGTATCCGCAGGCCGCCGGGGCCGCGCTGTACACGCACAAGGCGTTCGGCATCCAATTCCTGACGTTCATGGTCACGTTCGCGGTGATGTGTTCGGGGATCACGTCGGCGGCGACCGCGTCCCGCGCGTTCGCCGCGAACTTCGCCGAGGCCTTCGACCTCGACCTGCGCACCGGCATCGGGATCACCCTGCTCGGCATCGCCTTCATGCTGATCGTCGCGGCGGTCAACTTCCGCGGCGTCGGCGAATCGGTGAAGGTGAACGTGGTGCTCACCTGCGTGGAGCTGTCGGGCCTGCTGATCATCATCTTCATCGGCATGTGGGCGCTCGGCGTCGGCGACGGCGACTTCTCCCGCGCGATGACGTTCGACACCGGGGATCGCACCGCGCTCGGCGGGGTGATCGCGGCGACCACGCTGGCCTTCTACGCGATGGTCGGATTCGAGGACTCGGTGAACATGGCCGAGGAATGCAAGGATCCGAGCCGGATCTTTCCGAAGGTGCTGCTGATCGGTCTGCTGTTCACCGGCCTGGTCTACGTGCTGGTGTCGGTGACCGCGATCGCGCTGGTGCCTGCGGCCGAGCTCGGCGAGGGCGACACCCCGCTGCTGAAGGTGGTGCAGGCCGGGGCGCCCGGGTTCCCGATCGGGATCTTCGCGTTCATCACGATGTTCGCGGTAGCGAACACCGCGCTGATCAACATGCTGATGGCGAGCCGGCTGCTGTACGGGATGAGCAGGCAGCACGTGCTGCCACCACAGCTGGGCCGGGTGCACCGGTCCCGGCGCACCCCGTACATCGCGATCGGCTTCACCACCCTGTTGGCCCTCGGCCTGATCACGTTTGTCGGCGAGGTGCCCCAGCTCGGCGGCACCACCGCGCTGCTGCTGCTCTGCGTGTTCACCATCGTCAACGTCGCGGTCCTGGTGCTGCGGCGGAACCCGGTCGACCACAAGCACTTCCGGGCACCCACCGTGCTTCCGGTGGTCGGCGCGCTCAGCTGCGCGTTCCTGGCAACCCCGCTGACCGACCGCAACCCCGACCAGTACGCGATCGCCGGGGCGCTGCTGGCGATCGGGGTGGTGTTGTGGTTCGTGAACGTCCTGGTCAACAAGAAGCTCGGCGTCAAGGGCGAACTGCACCCGGAGTACCTCGGGGACGATCCGGCGCACCCGCACGGCCCCACCAACTGACTTCTAGAACACGTTCCAGAACTCTGGCATACTCCGCGGTGCCCACAGCCCTCACCGACCCCGAGGTGTGCCCATGCTCGCCGATCCCGCCGCCCTGCTCGCGCTCGCGCACGCCTCCCCCGCCGCGGTCGCCGACCACGACAGGGATGCGTGGCTCGGCCTGTTCGCGCGGTCGCACGTGGTCGAGGACCCGGTCGGGGGCAGGCCCGTCCTCGGCGGCCTCTACGACCGGCGCAGCCGCCGCCGCGGCGGCCAGCCCCTCGCCCGCTTCTGGGACACCTTCATCGCTCCCAACGACATTCGCTTCCACGTCGAACGCGACGACATCGTCGACGGGATGACGGTGGTCCGCGACGTCACCATCGAGACCCGGCTCGGTGGCGGCGTCGTCGCGAAGGCGCCGATGCATCTGCTGTACGAGACCACCCTCGACGACGGCGAACCCCGAATCCGTCGGATCGCCGCGCACTGGGCGGTGGCCCCGATGTTCGCGCAGGTCGCGGGCGTTGACCCCGCGAAGGTGCGGGTCGGCCTTTCGATGGCGGGGCGGATGCTGCGGCACCAGGGCGTCGGCGGGACGCTCGCGTTCGGCGCCGCGGTCCGCAGCGTCGGTGACCGCGGCAAGCAGGCCGTCCGGCACCTCGTCGAGGCCGCGGGGCGGGGCGACACCGGCGCCGCGCGCACCCTCGGCGGCCGCACCGTCACCAACCTGACGAAGGTGATCGCCGCCGGCGATGCCGTCACCGCGTCCTGCACCGCCGACGGCGCGCCCGCCCTGCTGTGCTGCTACCTCGACCGCCGGAGCCTGCGGGTGGTCCGCGCCGTCATCTACTCCTGACCCGGACCGCTCGCGCAGGGCGGGTGGGATCTTCCACCACCCGGGGTGGGTGTCCGCGCCAGCCGCCGCGCGGGACGCTGATGGGGCACTCGACCACAACACCCACAGGGAGTCCCTCATGAGCCGTTCCCGCACCGCCCGAACCATCATCACCGTGCTCGCCGCGTCGGCGGGACTGACGCTCGGCCTGACCGGCGTCGCGTCGGCGGCCGCTGTCCCCGACCTCGACCCGACGCTCACCGCTCCGATGCACCCCGGCGTCCCGGACGGTGGAGCAACGGATCCCGCGGACGCGTGCCCGATGCCGCCGCACGACCCGGGCATGGCGCGCGCGGAGGTCTGCCCGAGCGACCCGCGGGTGACGACACCGCACGGCGTCCTGGATCCGGGGCCTACCGTGGTCGACCCGGAACCGGAGGTGCGTGATCACCGCGGTCCGGGCGGGGAGCCCGGCGGCGGGGTCCTGGTCGGCCCCACCGAACCCGAACCGGTCGTGCGGGACCACCGCACCCCCCAGCCGGAACCCGTCGTGCGCGACCACCGCGGCGCCGCCGCGGCACCCGTGTCCGGGTAGCGCCCGCTCAGTACCCGGCGGGCAGCGCGGCGAACATGTCGTTGGTGACCGCGACCGCGTTGTCGGAGCTGCCACCGCGGACCACGAGCGTCGCAAACGCGAGATCGCCGCGGTAGCCGACGAACCACGCGTGGGAACCGCCGTCCACCTCGGCCTCCCCGGTCTTGCCGTAGACGTCGCCCTCCCCCGCGATCCGGGTCGCGGTGCCCGAGGTGACCACCTCGCGCATCATGCCGCGCAGCCCGTCGACCATCTGCGGCGTGATCGGGGTGCGCTCGCCGTCGACGGTGGTCTCGTCGCCGACGATCAGATGTGGCACCGGTGTCGAGCCGTTCGCGACGGTCGCGGCGGCCAAGGCCATCCCGAACGGGCTGACCAGCACCTTGCCCTGACCGAACCCGTCCTCGGTGCGCTGCACCAGGTCGTCGGCGGGGGGCACCGAGCCCGCATCGGTGGGTAAACCGGGGACGTCGTAGTCGACGCCGATGCCGAACTGCGCTGCCGCCCTGGTCAGCGTGTCCGGCTCCATCTCGCTGGCCAGTTTCGCGAAGGTGGTGTTGCAGGACCGCGCGAACGCGGTGCTCATCGACACGGTGCCGAGCGCGAACTCGTTGTAGTTCGGCACCGATCGTTCCCCGATCACGATCCGGCCCGGGCAGCCGACCATGGTGCCGGGGGTCGCGAGGCCGGTGTCGATCGCCGCGCCAGCGGTGATGATCTTGAACGTCGAGCCGGGTGGGTACATGCCGGTGGACGCGACGGGGCCGTCCCGGTCGGCGGCCTTGTTCTGCGCGACGGCGAGGATCGCCCCGGTGGACGGCTGGATCACCACCATCATCGCCTGCTCGGTGCGGGCGTCGACCGCGTTCTGTGCGGCGACCTGGATCGGGCGGTCGAGGCTGACCGAGAACGACGGGGCCGGTTGGGGTTTGGTGTCCGTCAGCACGTCGGTGTCGAGGCCGTTCTGGTTGACGGTCACGACGCTCCACCCGGCGGTGCCGTCCACCTCGTCGATGACCCGCTTCTTGACCTGGCCGATCAGGTCGGGCGCGAAGTCGCGGTCGGTGGACAGCAGGTCGGCCTCCTCGTCGACCGTGACCCCCGGCAGTTCGGTCAGGGACGCGGCGACCGTCTCGTAGTCCTCCTCGCGCAGGCTCGCGACCAGATAGGTGCCCTTGACGCTGGACGCCGACTCGGCGATCGACTGCGCGGTCAGGGACGGGACGAACGGCGCCAGGATCCTCGCGAGCGCGCCTGCGACGGACCCCAGGTCGCCCGCCTTCCGCGCGTCCAGCTTGATCCGTTCGATGGTGCCGGGCACCAGCACGTCGGTTCCGGACCGTTCGTTGACCCTGGCCCGGGGTGCCGGTATCGCGCGCAGCGACATCGTGTGGGTGTCACCGAGTTTCGGGTGCAGGTCGGTCGAATTCCACCGCACCGCCCAGTCCCCATCCTTCCTGCCCATCTGCAGGTCACCGCTGTAGGTCCAGACCCGGTTCTTCGGAAGGTGCCACTCGTAGGTGTAGCCGACGGTCGCGGTGTCGCCGGCGACCCGGACGTCGCCGAGCGTCGCGGTCATCGACTCGGCCTGCAGGTTGTCCCACGCCGAGTCCAGCGCCTGCTGCGCGACGTCGGGCCGGTCGGACAGCGCGGCCGCTGCGGCAGTCTCCCGCCCGGCGAGCGCGGTCACGAACTGCTGGGCCGCCGGTTCGGGCCCGTCGGGCTTCGGGGTACACGCGGCGAGCCCGACGGTGAGCGCCCCGGCGAGCGCGAGGACGAACGGGGTGCGGGCGCGGTGGGCGACACGTGACTTCATCGACGCCCATAGTAGGTGCGCCGCGCACGCATTCGGCCCAACGACCGTGCGCGATGTGTACCCCGACCGGGGTGCTCGGCACGCACGGCGGCAGAGCCGACCGAGGGCAGGCTAGTCGAGGAGGATGGTCGAGAAGGTGGCCACCTGGGTGAAGCCGATCCGCTCGTATGCGCGACGGGCCGGGGCGTTGAAGCTGTTGACGTACAGGCTGGCGGTGCGGCCGCCGTCGACGACGGCGGCGGCGACCGCGGCGGTACCCGCGGCGCCGAGGCCACGACAGCGGTGTTCGGGGTGCACCCACACTCCCTGGATCTGGCCCACCTGGCGGGACGCGGACCCGATCTCCGCCTTGAACAGCACGGCGCCGTTCTCGAAGCGGGCGAACGCGCGGCCCGCGGCGATGAGCCCGGCGACGCGGCGCCGGTATCCGCGGCCCCCGTCACCGGCGCGCGGGTCGACACCGACCTCCTCGATGAACATGTCGACGGCGGCGACGAGGTAGGCGTCGAGCTCGTCCATCCTGACCAGGCGAACCTGCGGATCGGGTTCGACGAGTGGCCGCGCGGCGAGCGCGAGCAGCGGCTGGTCGGCACGGACCTCCCGGGCCGGGCCCCAGTCGGATTCGAGCATCTCCCACAGCGGCATCGTCAGTTCGGCCCGCCCGACCAGCGAGGAGCACATGCGCGGGAACCGGCACGCCCGGTCCGCGAAGGCGCGCAGATCGCCGATGGTGCCGCGCAGCGGGACGAGGTTCGCGCCGGAGAAGCACAGCGACTCGTCGGGCCCGCCGCGACTCCACAGTTCCCCGTTGATCGAACGCGGTTCGACACCGAGGTCCTGCACCCGGGCGGCGACCATGCACGTCGCGACGGGGTCGGCGTCGAGCACCCGGAGCACGTCGGCGCGGTCCCGCGCGCCGAGTTGCCTGGCGCCGAGGAGTTTGAGCACCCCGTCACCCCCGGGTCTCGTCGAACGAATCGGACACTTGAATCACCCACGCGGTGGGCGTGCCGACAGGATACGGTCCGCGGTCAGCTGACGGTGACGACCGGCGTTCCCGATTCCGAATCGTTGCCCATCTCCTCGGCGATGCGCATTGCCTCCTCGATCAGGGTCTCCACAATCTGCGCCTCCGGGACGGTCTTGATGACCTGACCCTTGACGAAGATCTGCCCCTTGCCGTTGCCGGACGCGACGCCGAGATCCGCCTCGCGGGCCTCGCCGGGACCGTTGACGACGCAGCCCATCACCGCGACGCGCAGCGGAACCTCCATGCCCTCGAGGCCCGCGGTCACCTCGTTCGCGAGGGTGTACACGTCCACCTGGGCCCGCCCACAGGACGGGCAGGACACGATCTCCAGCTTGCGGGGACGCAGGTTCAGCGACTGCAGGATCTGCGTGCCGACCTTGATTTCCTCGGCGGGCGGCGCCGACAGCGACACCCGGATCGTGTCGCCGATGCCCTCGGACAGCAGCGCGCCGAACGCGACCGCCGACTTGATGGTGCCCTGGAAGGCGGGACCGGCCTCGGTGACACCGAGGTGCAGCGGGTAGTCGCACTGCGCGGCGAGCTGCCGGTACGCCTCGACCATCACGACCGGGTCGTTGTGCTTGACGGAGATCTTGATGTCGCCGAAGCCGTGCTCCTCGAACAGGCCCGCCTCCCACAGCGCGGACTCGACGAGGGCCTCCGGGGTGGCCTTGCCGTACTTCTGCATCAGCCGCGGGTCGAGCGAGCCGGCGTTGACGCCGATCCGGATCGGGATGCCCGCGTCCCCGGCCGCCTTCGCGACCTCCTTGACGCGGCCGTCGAACTCCTTGATGTTGCCGGGATTGACGCGGACCGCTGCGCAGCCGGCGTCGATCGCGGCGAAGATGTACCGCGGCTGGAAGTGGATGTCCGCGATCACCGGGATCTGGCTCTTCTTCGCGATCGTCGCGAGCGCATCCGCGTCCTCCTGCCGGGGGCAGGCGACACGGACGATGTCGCAGCCGGATGCCGTCAGTTCGGCGATCTGCTGCAGGGTGGCGTTCACGTCGTGCGTCTTGGTGGTGCACATCGACTGCACCGACACGGGATGGTCGCTGCCGACACCGACACCCCCGACCATCAACTGCCGGGTCGTGCGACGCGGGGCGAGGACTGCGGGGACGTCGGGCATGCCCAAACCGACGGGGCTGGTCACGGTTGCCTACTTTCGTTTTTGCGGTACCAGGGAAGTCTAGTCGGGCTAGAAAATCTTGATCGGGTTGATGATGTCCGCGGTGAGCGTGAGCAGCATGAACGCTCCGCCGATCGCGATCACCACGTACGTCAGCGGCATCAGCTTCATGTAGTCGACCGGCCCACCCGCGGGCAGGCCCCGACGCATCCGCAGGCTGTTGCGGATCTTCTCGTAGACGGCGACGGCCATGTGCCCGCCGTCCAACGGCAGCAGCGGCAGCAGGTTGAAGATGCCGAGGAAGAAGTTCAGCGACGCGAGCAGCACGATGAACATCTCCCACAGGCCGCGTTCGGCGGCCTGCCCACCGATCACCGAGGCGCCGACCACGCTGACCGGGGTGTCGATCGCCCGCTCGCCGCCGGTGACCGCCGTCCACAGGTCGGCCACCTTCGACGGCATCTGGATCAGCCCCTGCACGCTCTGCACGAACAGGTCCCCGGTGTAGACGAACGTCGCGGGGACCGCGGTCACCGCCGAGTACTCCACCCACGCAGGCGGCGCGGCGATGCCGATCGCGCCGACCTCCTTCGACACCGGGGGCAGCGGGTTTTCCGGCGTCGAATCCCGGTTATTGACCCACCGCTGCGCCTGCGTCACCGGCACGTCGACGGTCAGCGTTTCGCCGCCCCGCTCGACGGTGAATTCCGCGGTCCCGGTCACCGGCTGCGTCGCGGTCACGACGTCGGAGAACGTCGGCGTCGGCGTGCCGTTGACCGCGACGATGACGTCGCCCTGCTCGATCCCGGCCGCCTCCGCTGGACCGACGCCGGAGCAGTCGGCCAGCGCGTAGTCCTGCTCCTTCGGGGCCTGTGACGGCGACACGCACACCAGCGCGTCGACCACCGCGCGGTCGTCCCGGTTCGGCAGCCCCCAGCCCACCGCGAGCAGGAAGATCAGCAGCAGGCCGAGCGCGAAGTTCATCACGATGCCGCCGGACATCACGACGAGACGCTTCCACGTCTTCTGCTTGCACATCGCCCGGTCGACCTCGTCGGGGGCGAGCTCGTCGTGCACGGTCATGCCCGCGATGTCGCAAAAGCCGCCGGCGGGGATCGCCTTGAGCCCGTACTCGGTCTCGCCGCGGCGGAACGAGAAGATCTTCGGTCCGAAGCCGATGTAGTACCGGCGGACCTTCATGCCCAGCTTGCGGGCGGTCCACATGTGACCGGCCTCGTGCAGCGCGATCGAAACGGTGATGCCGAGCGCGAACAGGATCACGCCGATGATCAACATGCCGGTTGTCAGCCCTTCCGCTCGACGAGTTCGTGGGCGCGTGCCCTTGCCCAGGCATCCGCCGCGAGCACGTCATCCACGGTAGCCGGTGCCGCCGACCACTGGCCGCCGCCCGCCAGCACCCGCTCCACGGTCCGCACGATCGACGGGAAGGCGGCCGCACCGTCGAGGAAGTACTGGGCGGCGACCTCGTTGGCCGCGTTGTAGACCGCGGTCATGCATCCGCCCGCCTTCCCCGCCGCCCGCGCCAGGTCGACGGCCGGGAAGACGGCGCCGTCGAGCGGTTCGAACGTCCACGTCGACGCGGTCCGGAAGTCGCAGGCGGTGGCCGCGCCGGGCACCCGGTCCGGCCAGCCCAGCGCGAGGGCGATCGGCAGCTTCATGTCCGGCGGGCTGGCCTGGGCGAGCGTGGACCCGTCGGTGAAGGTGACCATCGAGTGCACGACCGACTGCGGGTGCACGGTGACGTCGATGCGGTCGTAGTCGATGCCGAACAGCAGGTGCGTCTCGATCAGTTCGAGGCCCTTGTTCACCAGCGACGCCGAGTTGAGGGTGTTCATCGGGCCCATCGACCAGGTGGGGTGGGCGCCAGCCTGCTCGGGGGTGACGTCCTCGAGCGCGTCCGCGGTCCAGCCGCGGAACGGGCCGCCGGACGCGGTGAGGATCAGGCGGTCCACCTCGTCGGCGCGACCACCCCGCAGGCACTGGGCGAGCGCCGAGTGTTCGGAGTCGACCGGCACGATCTGGCCGGCCGCGGCCGCGGCGGTGACCAGCGGTCCGCCCGCGACCAGGGACTCCTTGTTCGCCAGCGCGAGCCGCGCGCCGGATGCGAGTGCGGCAAGGGTCGGTTCGAGGCCGAGCGACCCGACGAGGGCGTTGAGCACGACGTCCGCCTCGGTGGTGCGGACCAGTTCGGTGACGGCGCCCGGGCCGGCGAGCACGCCGGGCAGGTCGAGCCGGGCGGCGGCTGCGGGGTCGGCGACCGCGACCCGGGTGACGCCGGTGGCGCGGATCTGGTCGGCGAGCAGGTCGATGTTGCCACCGCCCGCGGCCAGGCCGACGACGGTGAACTTGTCGGGGTTCGCGGCGATGACCTCGAGGGCCTGGGTGCCGATGGAGCCGGTGCTGCCGAGCAGGAGCACGCGCGTAGGTTCTGCCACCCGTCCATTGTTCCCGATGCGACCTGAGAGCAACCTGACAGCCCGGCGGTCAGCGGAAGTAGTCGGCGTGCGCGGCCGCCCACGCGGCGTGGCTCGTCGCGGGCTGCCCGGTCACGTCGGCGACCGTGGTCGTCGCGGCCTGCGGCGCACCCACCATCGAGGCGATGGCCTCATCGATGTAGAAGGCGGCGTTGTCCCCCATCACCGGCCGCAGCACGGTCACGGCCTCGGCGGGGGTCACCCGCAGGAAGGACACCGGCCGACCGATCGCGGCGCCGAGATCCTGGATCCGCTGCCCGCGCGAGATCGCCGTCGGGCCGGTGAGCCGGTAGGTCCGGCCCGCGTGCCCCTCACCAAGGAGCACGGTCGCGGCGACCCTGGCAATGTCGTCCATCGCAATGGGGGCGCTGACCACCTCGGGATACGGGTCGAGGACCACGCCGGTGCGGCGGATCTGGTCCGACCACACCAGGTCGTTCTCGAGGAACTCCCCCGCCCACAGATGGGTCCACTCGATCCCCGATGCCTCGACGGCGAGGGTGACCGCTCCCCACCACGATTCGGGTTCACCGGACAGGTCGACAATGTGCTCGACTCCCGCGTCCCTGGCCATGGCAACCACAGTGCGCACCGTCTCGGGCGCCGGCGCGAGATACATCTTCCGCACCCCCTCAAGCGCTCGTGGCATCGTCTCGGGTCGGCGCAGGTAGCCCAGGGCCACCTCGACGCCGGGCGGCAGTGCCGCCCGCTCAGGGTTGGTGGTCAGCGCGCGGACACCGGTCGCACCCCGGTCGACGAGGTGGTCGATAACGAGACGTCCGACGCTGCCGGTGGCGCCGGTGACGAGGATCGTCATCGGCCGTCGGCTCGCCGCGCCACCACGGCCTCACCGTGCCGCTTCGGGACACCGGCATCGGTGACCATCACCCGCCCGGTAGCTGTGACGGTCATCCGAAACGCCCCTCCCACATGTCCACCCCGCTCGCTACGACGTCGGGTCGTATGCCACGATATGCGAGCAATCCGCATACCCGCACGAGCAGGAGGATCGGCCGTGGCCGCCAGCGAGCCCATCGTCACCAGCAAAGTCGACACCGCCGAGGTGCCCTCTGCGGAATGGGGCTGGAGCGGTGAGGCGCCGCGACTGTTCCGCTTCCTCGGCTGGTTCTTCGCCGCGTTCCTGCTGCTCTACACGGTCGGCAACCACGAGGGCCGGGTCGAGGACCTGTGGCTCGTCGGCCTCGCCGCCGGCATGGTGTTCCTGCTCGTTCGCGACATCATCCGTCGCCGCAAGCCGCGGTAGCCACCCGTCCACGACAACGGCCGCGCCGCTCCGGAAGGAGCCGCGCGGCCGTTGTCGTGGGTGGCGCTCAGTTCTCGGCGGCCAGCTGCCCGCAGGCGGCGGCGATCTCCTGGCCGCGGGTGTCGCGGACCGTGCAGGACACGCCCTGCGCGATGACGCGGCGCACGAACTCGCGTTCGACGTCCTTCGGAGCCGCGTCCCACTCGCTGCCCGGGGTCGGGTTCAGCGGGATCAGGTTTACGTGCACCAGCGGGCCAAGCGCCTTGTGCAGCTTCTTGCCGAGCATGTCCGCCCGCCACGGCTGGTCGTTGACGTTCTTGATCAGCGCGTATTCGATCGACACCCGGCGCCCGCTCCGGTCGGCGTAGTACCGGGCGGCGTCGAGGACCTCGGCGACGGACCACCGGTTGTTGACCGGGACCAGGG
The DNA here is from genome assembly GCF_042719255.1 of Rhodococcus sp. NPDC058532. Lineage (NCBI taxonomy): Bacteria > Bacillati > Actinomycetota > Actinomycetes > Mycobacteriales > Nocardiaceae > Rhodococcus > Rhodococcus sp. NPDC058532. Next base: position 295,634 of record NZ_JBHXNU010000003.1, on the reverse strand, counting down.
TGTCGCGGAGCTCGTCGTCGGGGGTGTGCAGCGACACCGCCAGTCGCACCGACATGTTCTCGTCGGCGAGCTTGCGGATTGCGGGCGCCAACCCGACCGTCGAGACGGTGACGGCACGCTGCGAGATGCCGAGGCCGTCCGGGGCGGGCGAGGTGATCCGGCGGACCGCGGCGACCACCCGCTTGTAGTTGGCGAGGGGCTCCCCCATCCCCATGAACACGATGTTCGACAGCCGACCGGGCCCGCCCTCGATGTCCCCGTCCCGCATCGCGGCTGCCGCCGCCCGCACCTGGTCGACGATCTCCGCGGTCGACAGGTTCCGATCAAGGCCGCCCTGCCCGGTCGCACAGAACGGGCAGGCCATGCCGCACCCCGCCTGGCTGGAGATGCACAGCGTCGCCCGGTCGGGGTAGCGCATCAGCACCGATTCGAGCAGCGTGCCGTCATGCGCCTTCCACAGCGTCTTCCTGGTGGTTCCGTCGTCGCACGCGACGTGCTTGACCGGGGTGAGCAGGGTCGGGAACAGCCGCTCCGCGACCGCCTCCCGGACCGCGGCGGGCAGATCGGTCATCCGCTCCGGGTCGGCCTCGAGCCGGGCGTAGTACTGGCGGGCGAGCTGATCGGCGCGGAAGCCCGGCAACCCGAGGTCCTTGACGGCGGACTTGCGGCCGTCGGCGTCGAGATCGGCCAGGTGGGTGGGCGGCATGCCGCGGCGGGGAGCGTCGAACACGAGGGGCAGGGAAACGGCCATAGTGTCCCCAGTGTTCCATCGGCCGGGGCGACATGCGAACTTCCCGAGCGGGATGCGCGTGCAATCACACATCCGGTGCATGATGATCGGTCCATGTCCCCCACCGACGGACCGCACCGCGACGACTCGGACCCTGCCGACCGTGCGGACCAGCCGCCCGGCCCGACACCGGCGGTCCCGGCCCCGGAGCCCGGACCGCACCCGGCGGCGTCCGGGACCGCCGACACCCCACCCGGGCACCCCCGCCTCGGTCACACCAAGGCGGCCGCCACCTGGACCGGCCTGGTCATCGGGACGCTGGTGCTGATCCTGCTGCTGGTGTTCATCCTGCAGAACCTCGACTCGGTGACGTGGAACCTGTTCTGGTGGGAGTTCTCGCTCCCGCTTGGCGTCAGCCTGTTGCTTGCCGCGATCGCCGGCGCGCTGATCATGGCGTTGGCCGGCGGGGTGCGGATCATGCAGATCCGCCGCCTCGCGAAGCGGTCGACGTCGGGCTGACGCCGGGTCAGCCGCCGAGCAGGCCCCGCGGAGCCCGTCGGGTGTGGATCCGGTACCGCACGTCCAGCGCCAGTCCGGGGGTCTGGGCGAACGCCAGATCCGCGATCTTCTCGCCGAACTCGATCCCGAGGACGGCCCGCAGCGCGCGGCGGTCCTCGAACTCCCACCGGGTCGGCACCCGAACGAGGTCGAAGCCCTGCGCCGCGAAGAACGCCTCGACGACGGCCGGGTCGTAGTGCGGCAGGTCGGCGCGCATCCAGTCCCCGTAGCCGGGGGCGGTGGCGTCCAGGTCGACGACGGCGAGGACGCCACCGGGGCGCAGCACCCGCATCGCCTCGGCGATGCCGGGCCCGCAGCCAGGTCCGAAGAAGTACGCGGTGCGCGCGTGCACGACGTCGACGCTGCGGTCCGCGAACGGCAGCGCCTCCGCGGTCCCCGCCAGCACCCGGACCCCGGCCAGCGAGTCGGTGCGCGCCCGCGCCGCCGCAACCAGCGGCGGGTGCGGCTCGACCCCGGTGACGCTGCCTGCGGCCGCCGCGAATGTCGGCAGGTGGAACCCGGTTCCGCAGCCGACATCGACGAGGTCGCGACCGGCCCAGTCCGCGACCCGGCGCAGTTCCGCGAAGATCGCGCCGTCCGCGTCCTGGGCGCGGTTCTCCACCTCGTAGATCCGCGGCCAGTGCCAGATGTTCGGGCTCGGGATCGGCCGCCCGTGCGGCGGCCTGCGCCGGGTCACAGCAGCGCCGTGAGCACCAGCCAGGTCACGAACGCCGACGGCAACAACGAGTCGAGCCGGTCCATGATGCCGCCGTGCCCGGGCAGCAGGGTGCCCATGTCCTTGATGCCGAGGTCCCGTTTGACCTGCGACTCGATCAGGTCGCCGAGGGTGCCGGTGAGCACCAGCACGACGCCGAGCAGCACGCCGATGAACGGGTTCGCGTCGAGGATGAGGGTGACGGTCGCGAGCGAGCCGATGATCGCGAACAGCAGCGACCCGCCGAGGCCCTCCCAGGACTTCTTCGGGCTGATCGCGGGCACCATCGGATGCTTGCCGAACAGGACGCCCGCGGTGTAGCCGCCGACGTCCGAACAGACGACACCAATCATGAACACGAACACCCACCTGTTGCCGCCCTCGTGGGTGACCATCAGGGTTGCGAACGCCGCGAGCAGCGGGATCCAGGCCGCGACGAACGTGGTGATCGCGGTGTCCCGCAGATAGTTTCGCGGCGCGGACCGCAGCCCCTGCGCCAGCAGCCGCCACACCATGCACACCAGGACGGTGCCGGCGAACCCGGCGAGCACCCCGGTCGTCCCGTACGGCCAGCCGAGCCAGATCGTCGCCTGGCCGCCGAGCAGCAGCGGGATCAGGGGGACGGAGACGTCGCTCTCCCGCAGCCGCTTCGCCACCTCCCAGGTGGCGATCGCCATCGCCGCGGCGACGATGCCGAACCACACCATGGGCACGAACAGCAGCGAGGCGATCACGAGGGCGCCGAGACCCGCCCCCACCGCGATCGCGGCGGGCAGGTTTCGGCCGGCCTTGGAGGCGACGGCGGTGGTCATGCCGTCCGGATGGGGACCATCCGTCCCATCGTGGCGCGCGGCGCCGGTGGGACTGTCGGTGGGCACCGCCTAGACCTCCATCAATTCGGCTTCCTTGTGCTTGACCAGCTCGTCGATGTGCCCGACGTACTTCGCCGTGGTCTTGTCGAGCTCCTTCTCGGCGCGGGCCACCTCGTCCTCGCCTGCCTCGCCGTCCTTCTGGATGCGGTTCAGCTCGTCCATCGCCTTGCGCCGCACGTTGCGGATCGCGACCTTCGCGTCCTCGCCCTTGGCCTTCGACTGCTTAACGAGCTCGCGGCGGCGTTCCTCCGTCAGCTGCGGCACCGACACCCGGATCAGGGTGCCGTCGTCGGTCGGGTTGACGCCGAGGTCCGAGTTCCGGATCGCGTTCTGGATCGGCCCCAGCTGGGCCTGCTCGTAGGGCTTGATGACCACGAGCCGGGCCTCCGGAACGGTGATCGACGCGAGCTGCGAGATCGGCGTCATCGCGCCGTAGTACTCGATCGCGATCCGGTTGAACATGCCGGGATTGGCCCGCCCGGTGCGGATTCCGCCGAGGTCGTCCTTCGCCGACGCGACGGTCTTCTCCATCTTCTCCTCGGCATCGAAGAGCGCTTCATCGATCACGGTGTTCCTCCAGGCTCGCGGGGGTGGCTGCGGATGGTGTGATGGTCACGATTTCACCAGGGTTCCGATCTTCTCACCGGACACCGCGCGCGCGATGTTGCCCTCGGTGAGCAGGTTGAACACCATGATCGGCATCTGGTTGTCCATGCAGAGGCTGAAGGCGGTCGCGTCGGCGACCTTCAGGCCCCGCTCGATGACCTCACGGTGGCTGATCTCGGTGTACATCGTCGCGGTGGGATCGAGCCGGGGGTCGGCGGTGTACACGCCGTCGACGGCCTTGGCCATCAGCACGACCTCCGCGCCGATCTCGAGGGCGCGCTGCGCGGCGGTGGTGTCGGTCGAGAAGTACGGCATGCCCATGCCCGCACCGAAGATGACGACGCGCCCCTTCTCCAGGTGACGGCGCGCCCGCAGCGGCAGATACGGTTCGGCGACCTGACCCATCGTGATGGCGGTCTGCACACGAGTGTCGATGCCTTCCTTCTCCAGGAAGTCCTGCAGCGCAAGGCAGTTCATGACGGTGCCGAGCATGCCCATGTAGTCGGAGCGGGCCCGGTCCATGCCGCGCTGCTGCAGTTCGGCGCCGCGGAAGAAGTTGCCGCCGCCGATCACGACCGCGACCTGCACCCCGGATTCCACCACGGCCTTGATCTGCCGGGCGACGGTCTGCACCACGTCCGGGTCGAGGCCGACCTCGCCGCCACCGAACATCTCGCCGCCGAGTTTCAACAGGACGCGCTTGAAGCCGTCACGTCGGGCAGTGGTGTCGGTTGAGGCGGATTCGGTCATGGCTCTCTCTCGTCTCACGGCCGCGCAGATGGTGCGACCAGCATGAATCGGCCACCGTCGGCGGTACAGCCACAGATGACCTCTCCATCCTGCCCTATCCACCCCCGCGAACCACCGTCGGGTGCGACTTCGCGCCCGTGCGTGATTCTTACCCCAGTGGGGGGAAGAATCACGCACAGTGCCGCAGGCACGCGAACGGCCCCGTCACCGGGTGGTGACGGGGCCGTTTCGGCGGTGGTGCCCGCGACTAGCTGGCGCCGACCTCGAACCGCGCGAAGCGGACCAGGGTCACGCCCGCCTCGTCGAGCAGGGCCTTGACGGTCTTCTTGCTGTCGGTCACCGAGGACTGCTCGGTCAGCACGACATCCTTGAAGAAGCCGTTGACGCGACCCTCGACGATCTTCGGGAGGGCTGCTTCCGGCTTGCCCTCCTCCTTCGCGGTCTGCTCGGCGATGCGACGCTCGTTCTCGACGACATCCGCGGGGACCTCGTCGCGGGTCAGGTACTTCGCCTTGAGCGCGGCGACCTGCATGGCGGCGGCGCGGGCGGCCTCGGCCGCCGCGTCACCCTCGCCGGTGTACTCGATCAGCACGCCGACACCGGGCGGCAGGTCGGACGCACGCTTGTGCAGGTAGGTCGCGACCGGGCCGTCGAAGGAGACGACGCGGCGCAACTCAAGCTTCTCGCCGATCTTCGCGGACAGCTCCTGAACCAGGGCGTCGACCGTCTTGCCGTCGACCTCGACCGCCTTGAGGGCGTCCAGGTCGGCAGGCTTCGCGGCGGCGGCCGCGGCGACGACCGTGTCGGCCAGCGCCTGGAACTCGGCGTTCTTGGCGACGAAGTCGGTCTCGGCGTTGAGCTCGAGCATCACGCCGTCCTTGGCGATGACCAGGCCCTCGGCGGTGGACCGCTCGGCGCGCTTGCCGACGTCCTTCGCGCCCTTGATGCGCAGCAGCTCGACGGCCTTGTCGAAGTCGCCGTCGGTCTCGGTCAGCGCGTTCTTGCAGTCCATCATGCCGGAGCCGGTGAGCTCGCGGAGCCGCTTCACGTCAGCGGCGGTGTAGTTCGCCATCGGGGGCGAGCCTCCTCGAATGAGTGTCTGGATGGGGAGCGAAACGGCCCCGACCCGGCCGTGCAGCGATGGGTCGGGGCCGGATCAACTAGGCCTGCGGGGCCTCGGCGTCGGTCGCGGGCGCGGCCTCGGCGGCGGGCGCAGCCTCGGCGTCGGCGGCGGCGGCGGGCGCAGCCTCGGCGTCGGCGGCGGGCGCGGCCTGCGACAGGAGCTCCTGCTCCCACTCGGCGAGCGGCTCGGCGCCTGCCTCGGGCTTGCTGTCGTCGGCGGCGTTGCGGCCGGCGCGGGCCTGCAGACCCTCGGCGACGGCGGACGCGACGACCTTGGTCAGCAGCGCGGCGGAGCGGATGGCGTCGTCGTTGCCCGGGATCGGGTAGTCGACGAGGTCGGGGTCGCAGTTGGTGTCCAGGATCGCGATGACCGGGATGTTCAGCTTGCGCGCCTCGGAGACCGCCAGGTGCTCCTTGTTGGTGTCGACGACCCAGATGGCCGACGGAACCTTGGCCATGTCCCGGATGCCGCCGAGGGTGCGGTCCAGCTTGGTCATCTCACGCGTGAGCATGAGGATTTCCTTCTTGGTGCGCCCCTCGAAGCCGCCGGTCTGCTCCATGGCCTCGAGGTCCTTCAGGCGCAGCAGGCGCTTGTGGACGGTCGTGAAGTTGGTGAGCATGCCGCCGAGCCAGCGCTGGTTCACGTACGGCATGCCGACGCGGGTGGCCTCTTCGGCGATGGACTCCTGCGCCTGCTTCTTGGTGCCGACGAACAGGATGGTGCCGCCGTGCGCGACGGTCTCCTTGACGAACTCGTACGCCTTGTCGATGTACGTGAGCGTCTGCTGCAGGTCGATGATGTAGATGCCGTTGCGGTCCGTGAGGATGAACCGCTTCATCTTCGGGTTCCAGCGACGGGTCTGGTGCCCGAAGTGGGTTCCACTGTCGAGCATCTGCTTCATGGTCACAACAGCCATGGCTGTGTACCTCTTTCATTTCCGGTTGACGCAGGCGGTCGGGTGACCCCTGCCCTGGCGCCCACCAACCCTCGGACCTGCACGAATGCGGGACCAGCCGAGGGCTGCTTGTCGATGCGCGGGCGCGCGAAGTCGGACTGCGCGAACACAGACCGCGTGTCGAGTGTACGGGGTGCACGGTGCAGCTCCCAATCGGCCTCCGCGGGCTGTGGAGAACGCGCGGAATTCTCCCCAGGGCGCGGTCGCGGGCTCCCGCGGCTGACCGGGAACGGTCAGGGTGGGGAGATGCGACTGCCGATGCTCCTCGGGTTCTGCGCCGCTCTGCTGCTCGGCGCCGCCGCCCCCGCCGCGGCCGCTGGCTTCGGCTGGCCCCTCACCCCCCGTCCGATCGTGGTGACCCCGTTCGATCCGCCCGCCCGCGACTGGCTGGCCGGGCACCGCGGCGTCGACCTGTCCGCCGCCGCCGGTCAGCCGGTGCTGGCCGCCGGCGACGGGGTGGTGGCCTTCGCAGGCGAGGTCGCGGGCAAGCCGGTGGTGTCCGTCGACCACCGCGGCGGGCTGCGGACGACCTACGAGCCGGTGCTGGCGAGCGTCCGGGTCGGGCAGCGGGTGGCCCGGGGGGCCGGGCTCGGCACCCTGGCCGCGGGGCACCCGGGCTGCCCCGGCAGCTGCCTGCACTGGGGGGTACGCCGCGGACGGGACGTGTACCTGGACCCGCTTGCCCTGCTCCGGCCCGGCCCGGTCCGGCTGAAGCCGCTCCATTCCTGACCGGGAGGCGGGGTGTCAGGCCCGCTCACACGACCGGGGCGGGCGTCAGGCCCGCGGGTGGGCCTGATCGTGCACCGCACGGAGCCGGGCGACGGACACGTGGGTGTAGAGCTGAGTGGTCGCGAGGCTGTTGTGGCCGAGCAGTTCCTGCACGACGCGCAGGTCGGCGCCGCCCTCAAGCAGGTGGGTTGCCGCGGAATGCCGCAGGCCGTGCGGCCCGAGGCTCGGCGCCCCGGGGACCGCTTCGAGCACCTCATGCACCACGGTCCGCGCCTGCCGCTGGTCGAGTCGCCGACCCCGTTTGCCCAGCAGCAACGCCTCGCCGGACCGGGGATTCGCGAGGGCGGGACGCCCGACGCGCAGCCACAGGTCGAGGGCGGCGGCGGCGGGCCCCCCGAACGGGACCGAGCGCTGCTTGTCGCCCTTGCCAACCACGCGAACCACCCGCCGCTCGTGGTCGACGTCGCCGAGGTCGAGTCCGCACAACTCTCCAACCCGAATTCCGCTGGCGTACAGCATCTCCACGATCAGCCGGTCCCGGAGTGCCACCGGATCATGCTGCGCGGCACCCGATTCGGCGGCCCGCATCGCATCCTCGGCCTGACCCTGCCGGAGCACGGCCGGCAGCGTCCGATGCGTCTTCGGGGACGCCAGCCGGACCCCGGGGTCTCGTGGGATGCGGCGGGTGCGGGTGAGCCAGGCGGTGAACGTGCGGGCGGATGCGGTGCGACGCGCGAGGGTGGTGCGGGCAACGCCCGCGGCGGCCTGCCCCGACAGCCAGGCCCGCAGGGTGGCCAGGTCCAGATCCTCGAGTCGGGCGTCGGGGTCGGTCGCGACCACATGCGCCAGCAGCGACCGCACGTCACCGAGGTAGGCGCGGACGGTGTGCTCGGATCTGCCGCGTTCGAGCCGCAGGTGGTCGGCGTACACGTCGAGGAGGTCGGCGAGGCGTGCGGGAAGTTCGGCGGGCCCGGCATCCTGCGCGTCGGAGGTCATCCCCAAAAGATCACCCCGCCACGGGAATAAAGCAAGCACACGCGCCGCTGGTACTCCCATGTGATGCGTGCGATACCGGTTCCGATGCTGTTGACCCTCGCCCTGTTGTCGGCGATCGCCCCGCTGGCGACGGACATGTACCTGCCGGGACTTCCGATGCTCGGCGACGACCTGTCGACATCGGACTCGACCGTGCAGTTGACGTTGACCACGTTCATGGCCGGGCTCGGCATCGGGCAGCTGATCGTCGGGCCGCTCTCCGACGGGTGGGGGCGCCGCGGGCTGCTGCTCGGCGGCACCGCGGTGTTCGCGCTCAGCGGGATCCTGTGCGCGATCGCGCCGTCGGCGGGTGTCCTGATCGCGGCGCGTCTGGTGCAGGGGTTGAGCGGCGGTGCCGCGATCGTGCTGGCGCGGGCGGTGATCGCCGACCGCGCGTCGGGTGACGCCGCCGCGAAGCTGTTCTCGCTCATGATGATCATCGGCGGCGTTGCCCCGGTGGTCGCACCGATGGCTGGCGGTGCGCTGCTCGGCCCGATCGGCTGGCGCGGCATCTTCTGGGTGCTCGCCGTCGCGGGCGTGGTGATGGTGGTGGGCGTGCTCGCCCTGATCCCGGAGACGCTGGCGCCGGACCGCAGGCACGGCGGTGGTCTCGCCGCGCTGGCCCGCAACGGCAGGTACGTGGTGTGCAATCGCCGGTTCGTCGGCTACGCGCTGGCGTTCATGTTCGGGTTCGGCGCGCTGTTCTCCTACATTTCGGCGTCGCCGTTCGTGGTGCAGGACGTCCTCGGCCTGACCGCAGGACAGTTCTCGATCGTGTTCGGGGTCAACTCGGTCGGCATCGTGCTCGGCAGCATCGTCAACACCCGCCTGATCGGGCGATTCCACGCCAGCCAGTTGCTCACCTTCGGCGTCCTGCTGGTCACCGCGGCCGGTGCCGCACTGGTCCTGGTGGTGGCCGTCGGCGGCATCGGCCCGGCGGCGGTGCTGCCGTTGCTGTTCGTGGTGACGACGGCGATCGGTTTCATCATGGGCAACGCGACCGCGCTCGGCCAGGCCGAGGTGCCCGACGCCGCAGGCACCGGGTCCGCGGTGATGGGGGCCGGACAGTTCGGCCTTGCCGCGCTGGTCGCTCCGCTGGTCGGCGGATCTGCGGCGGGCATGGCGATCAGCATTCTGGCCTGCTCGGTCCTCGCGCTGGTCGCGCTGCTCACCCTGGCCCGGCCCGCGACGGCCCCGACCGCCGAGCCTGCGCCGGCGGTCACCGGCTGACGGTCAGCCGCCCGGTTCGGCCGCAGCAAGCTCGGACTTCCAGACCCGAAATCCTTCCTCGGTGCGGCCGCGGCGCCAGTACCCGGAGATCGACGCCCACTCGGCCCGCACGCCCCGCTCCCTGCGGATGTACGGGCGCAGCCCGTGCATGACCGCCTGTGCCTCACCATGGATGAACACCTGGGGTTGGCCGGGCCACCAGTCGGCGGCGGTGACCGCCGCGATCAGTGGGGCGTGCTCGCCCGCGCGGTCGTCGCCGACCTCGTCCGCCGCGCCGCCGCGGTGGATCCAGGTGATGGCGGCGTCGGCGGCGGTGGGCAGGGCGATCTCGTCGCCGGGCCCGGCGACCTCGACGAAGACCTGTGCGCGGGCACCCGCGGGTAGCGCCTCAAGCGCAGCGCCGATCGCGGGCAGCGCGGATTCGTCCCCGGCGAGCAGGTGCCAGTCCGCGTCGCGGCGCGGCGCGTACGCTCCGCCCGGTCCACGCAGCCGCAGCTGTTCCCCCTGCCGGGCGGTCGCCGCCCATCGACCGGCGACGCCCTCGTCGCCGTGAACCACGAAATCAATTGCGATTTCCCGGCTCCGGTCATCGACCCGGCGCACCGTGTAGGTCCGCAGCACGGGTTCGGTGTCGGTACCGAACACCAGCTTGACGTAGGCGTCGGCGTACCCGTTGGGGACGAACTCCTCGAATCCCGGGCCGCCGAGGTACACCCGCACCAGGTGCGGGGCGAGTTGCTCGGTGCGTTGCACGGTCAGTGTGACGGTCGGCCGCGTCATCCTCGAACCTCCAGAGAATTAGGATTACCTAACTGTACGCGGGCGCGTGGTGGCGTCGCCAGCCGCACGATTCGGTACGGCGAGATGGACCCTGCTGACATACTCCTTCGGTCGCAGCCCCTTCCATCGGAGGATCATGAAACTCGCTCGTCGCATCACACCCGCCGTTCTGCTCGTCGCCGCCGCCGTGCTGACCGGCTGCTCGTCCCCCTCGGAGGCCGACACGGCCGCGGACACCGGGTGCGTGGACGTCGGCCTTCCCAACGCCACCGCCGAGGAACTGGTGGACGTGCTCCGGCCGCAGCCCGCGGGCGAGCCCGACGACGCCTACCGTCAGCTGGCCGCGCAGTTCGAGGAGTCCCGGGATGCCCGGATCGCGCAGGTGCAGTCGGGTGCCGTGTTCACCGCGATCCCGGAGGGCGGGGATGCCGCCTTCGTGAAGGCCGTGTGCGGGCAGTCTCGTTGGGATGCGACCACCACCCCCGACGGCACCGAGGTCCCGTCCCAACGCTCGCAGCGCGCCGCGATCGTCGCCGCCGGGCACAGCTTCTGCGAGACCTACGAGCACCTGCGCCCGTCGGCCGTCTCGACCGACGCCTGGTCGGACTGGAACGGCTACGTCGAGATGATGACCCGCGGCGACGACAGCGCCGAGGCCAAGCAGCTGTACTCGTCGGCGCTCGAGAACCTCTGCCCGCAGTTCGGGGCCTAATCGTCCCTGCGCCTCACCCGCGCCGGTACCACCCGGTCTCGTCCCTCCCGACCAGCCCCATCAGTTCGAGCGTCGGCAGCGCCCCCCGCACCGCGTCGACGGTCCGGCCCGACGACTCGGACAGCTCCCGCACCCCGGCCGCACCCGACGACGGGAGCGCCTCGTACACCAGCGACTCGGTCTCACCGAGTGCGTCGAGTCGGCGGGCGGGCCCGGACGCGGTGTCCCCCACCGTGATCGGGCCCGCCACGTCGACGACGTCCGCTGCCGTCGCGGCCAGCCGGGCGTCCCCGTCACGAATCATCCGGTGGCATCCCACCGAGGCCGCCGACGTGACCGGCCCCGGCACCGCGAGCACCGGCCGACCGAGCCGGGCGGCCCACGCGGCGGTGTTGCGTGCCCCGCTGCGGGCGCCCGCCTCCACCACCAGCACCGCGTCGGACAGCCCCGCCACCAGCCGATTACGGGCCAGGAACCGGTGGCGCGCTGGCGGCGTCCCCGGCGGGTACTCGCTCAGCACCAACCCGGTCTCGCCGATCTGCCGCAGCAGCCGCGCATGACCGGCCGGGTAGGCGCGGTCCAGCCCACACGCGAGCACCGCGACGGTCGGCGCGCCCGCCGCGAGGGCCGCGCGATGCGCGACCCCGTCGATCCCGTATGCGGCCCCGGACACCACCGTCCACCCGGCACCGGCGAGGTCGTCGACGAACTGCGCGGTCACGTGTTCCCCGTACCCGCTCGCCGCCCGGGTCCCGACCACGGCGATCGCCCGGTCGGTCAGCTCGGCCACCGACCGCGACCCCAGCACCCACACCGCCAGCGGAATCGTCGCCTCCCGATCACGTCGGGCATCGATCCCGCCGAACGCCAACAACTTCCAGGAAGGCCAGTCCTCGTCGTCCGGGGTGAGCAGTCGGCCGCCGAGGCGGTCGAGGTGGTCGAGGTCGCGTTCGACGGTGTCGAGATGTCTGCGCGCCTCGGTCCGGGTGCGCAACACCTCCGGTAGGTCCGCCTCCCGGACCGCGCGGGCGGCCTCCAGCGGCCCGACCGCGTCGACCAACTCGACCAGCGGCGCGCACGGCCCCTGCGCGACCGCGGACAGATACGCCCACGCTGCGGCCCGGTCACCGGCCCGGGCGCTCACGCGCCCCACCGGTCCCGGAACCCGAGTGCGAAGCCGACCTGATCCGTCCCCGGAACCGTCAGGCCGGCCAGGTCGGCGAGGGTCCAGGCGACCCGCAGCGCGCGGTCCGCCCCCCGCGCGGTGATCTCCCCCGCCCGCAACGCCCGCTCCATCCCGGCGAGCGTGTCCCGGCCGAGCCGGAACCGCTGCCGCAGCACGGGCCCCGGAACCTCGGCGTTGGTGCGCCACCCGAAGTCGCGCCACCGCTCCACCGCCGCTGCCCTGGCCTGCTCGACGCGTTCCCGCACCGCCGCGGTGCCCTCGCCGCCGTCCCCGTTGAGCGCGCCGACGGAGACGGCGAACATCTGCACCCGCAGGTCAACCCGGTCCATCAACGGCCCGGACAGCTTGCCGAGGTAGCGCCGGCGCGCGGTCGGCGCGCAGATGCAGTCCTCCATCCGCGGCGGCGCGCACGGACAGGGGTTCGCCGCGAGGATCAGCTGGAAACGTGCCGGGTAGACCGCGACCCCGTCCCGTCGGGCGATCCGCACCTCACCGTCCTCGAGCGGGGTGCGCAGCGCCTCCAGGGTCTTGACGCCGAGCTCGGCGCATTCATCGAGGAAGAGCACGCCGCGGTGCGCGCGGCTGACCGCCCCGGGTCGTGCCATCCCGGTTCCCCCGCCGACGAGTGCACTGATCGAGCAGGTGTGATGCGGGGCGACGAACGGCGGCTCGGTGATCAGCGGCCGATCCGTGGTCAGCAGCCCCGCAACCGAATGGATCGCGGTCACCTCGAGGGACTCGTCCTCGCTGAGGGACGGCAGGATCCCCGGAAGTCGTTGCGCGAGCATCGTCTTCCCGATCCCCGGTGGACCCGTCAACATCAGGTGGTGGGCGCCCGCCGCCGCGACCTCCAGCGCGAGCCGGGCCTCCTCCTGCCCGGCGACGTCGCCCAGGTCGGGCACCGTGCGCTCGGCACTGCGGTCCCGCTCCCCCGGACCGGCCAGGACCAGCTCACCGCGCAGCCATTCGACGACCTCCCGCAGGTCGCGGGCACCGAGCACGTCGATGCCGTCGACCAGCCCTGCCTCCGCGAGCGCGACGTGCGGTACCACGACCGTCGTCCACCCCGCGTGCTTGGCGGCGAGCACCGCGGGCAGCACGCCGCGGACCGTCCGCAGCCGACCGTCGAGTGCCAGCTCGCCAAGCAGCACACTCTTCTCCAGGTCCCCGACCGGAACGACGCCAGCGGCGGCGAGGACGGCGCACGCGAGCGCCAGGTCGTACGCGGACCCGCCCTTCGGCAGCGTCGCGGGCGACAACGCCAGGATGATCCGCGAATCCGGCCACTTCTCACCGGAGTTCGTCACCGCGGCCCGCACCCGGTCCCTCGACTCCTGCAGGGCGGTGTCCGGCAACCCGACCAGGTGCGTGCCAGGCAGGCCGCGGCCGAGGTCGGCCTCGATCTCGACCAGTTCCCCCTCCACCCCGCGGACCGCGACCGAGTGGGCCCTCCCGAGCGCCATCAGAACACCGCCTCGAGGTGCGTCAGCTCCGGCGCGGAACGGGGCGGCACCAACACCGACACCACGTCGAACCGGACCCGGCGCCACCCCCGCGGCTGCTCCCGCAGCCACAGCCCGGCAAGTCGCCTGATCCGGGCCCGCTTCGCGTGGGTCACCGCCTCGGCCGGGGTCCCGAATCCGCGGCCGGTGCGGGTCTTGACCTCCACGAACACGACCGCGCCGTCGTCCTCGGCGATCACGTCGAGCTCGCCGTACCGGCACCGCCAGTTGCGGTCCAGCACCACCATCCCCCGCCCGAGCAGATGCCCGACCGCGAGCTCCTCCCCGAACGCTCCCAACTCCACATTGCGTGCCATGCCACCACCCTGCACCGGGTACCGAGCGCGGCCACCGGCGTCACCTGGGGATTCGGGCGGCCTGTGGATGAGTTCGGTGGCTGTGGACAACGACCGCTCCCCCGCCGACGACCCGGGCCGCGTCGGACCCTGCCGCTACCCTCGATCGGGTGAGTTCGGAGAAGATGCTGGTCCGGATCGGCGGGCTGTTGCGGCAGGCGGAGTCCACCGACAACCCGCACGAGGCGCAGGCGTTCATGGAGGCCGCGCAGCGCCTCGCCACCGCCACCGCCGTCGACCTCGCGGTGGCCCGCGCGCACACCGCATCGCGGGAGCGTCGGGCATGCCCGACGCAGCGGGCGATCTCGATCGGCGAACCGGGCCGCAAGGGCCTGCGCACCTATGTCCAGTTGTTCGTTGCGGTCGCGGCCGCGAACGACGTGCAGTGCGACGTCGCGCACAACTCGACGCAGGTGTTCGCGTACGGGTTCGACTCCGACATCGACACCTGCCAGGCGCTGTACTCGTCGCTGCTGCTGCAGATGGTGCGGGCCTCGGACGCCTACATCCGGTCCGGCGCCCACCGACCCGTCGCCGGGGTGACCGCACGATTGAACTTCCAGCTGGCCTTCGCGGCGCGGATCGGGCACCGCCTCGCCGAGACGAAGCGCGCGGTCGAGGCCGACGTGACCGGCACCGCAGACGACGAGCGGGCCGGGACGGCACTCGTGTTGCGGGACAAGCAGATCGAGCTCCGAGACTTCTATTCGCGGACATCGAAGGCGCGCGGCGCGTGGCGGGGCGCCCAGGCGGGCATGGCCCGCTCCGACCGGGCCCGCCGGGCCGGGGACCGCGCCGGGCGGGACGCACGACTCGGCAGCGAGACCGAGCTGCCCGCGCCGCGGAAACGGCTCGCGTGAGCGTCCGCGACGCCCAGCGCTCCCGCGTGTACGACGCGGAGTCGGTGGTGCGCAGGATCTTCGACCGCGCGGACGCCGGGACCGGTCGCGGACTCGAACTGTACGGCTCGCACCTCACGTTGCCGGTCGAGCGGAAGTTCGCGTCCGTCGAGTCGGTGCAGGACTACGCCGACCGGGTCCTCGCCCTGAACTGGGTGCGCGCGCGATGGCCTCGGTCCGCGGAGCCGGTGACGGTCCGGGCCCGGTCCGGCGCGACCGCAGCGCACTACGAGGCCGACACCGCAACCCTCGCCGTCCCCGTCGTTGGCCGCGAATCCCGCTGGGCACTGCGCGAACTGGTCGTGCTGCACGAGCTGGCACACCACCTCGAGCCTGCGGACGCGGACGCGGCCCCGCACGGCCCGGAGTTCGTGGACCGCTACCTGGTGCTCGTCGAGGAGATCCTCGGCGGCGAGGCCGCGTTCGTGCTGCGCACCACCCTCCTGGAGAACGGGGTGGCGCTGCGCTGACCGGTCAGGACCCGAACGGGCCGTTGTCGGGCAGCCGCAGATCCGACTTCTCGAGCTCCTCGATGTTGACGTCCTTGTAGGTGATGACGCGCACGTGCTTGACGAACCGGGCAGGCCGGTACATGTCCCACACCCAGGCGTCGGCCATCCGCACCTCGAAGTAGATCTCCCCGTCCGCGTTGTGCGGCACCAGTTCGACGGAATTCGCGAGGTAGAAGCGGCGCTCGGTCTCGACGACGTAGGCGAACTGGCCGACGATGTCCTTGTACTCACGGTAGAGGGAGAGCTCCATCTCCGTTTCGTACTTCTCGAGATCTTCGGCACTCATCGGGTTCGTCGTCCTCCTGCTGTTCGCTGGTCCGGGCATACCGGCGTCCGGTCCTGACGTCCCATCATCCCGCACCGACCGCGGCGCTGTACATCGCACCCGCCTCGATGCGGACCGCGGCCCGCACGTTCGCGTACGACATCCGGTGCTCCCGGCTCGGCCCCAGCTCCGACAGCGCGGCCATGTGCACCGCCGTGCTGTAGCCCTTGTGCCCGGCGAAGCCGTATCCGGGCAGTTCCGCGTCCAGCGCGACCATCGTCGCGTCGCGGGACACCTTCGCAAGGACACTGGCCGCCGCGATGCACGCCGCGGACGCGTCGCCGCCAATGACGGGCAGCGACGGCGCGGACAGCCCGGGCACCCGGAAGCCGTCCGTCAGAACGTAACCCGGTGGGGACGCCAGCCCGGCCACGGCCCGACGCATCCCCTCGATGTTCGCGACGTGCACACCCAACGCGTCGACCTCGGCGGCCGGGATCTCGACGATGCACCACGCCCGCGCGAGCCGCTGGATCACCGGGAACAGTTCCTCACGCACCTTCTCGGTGAGCCGCTTCGAGTCGTCGAGCCGCTCCAGCGCGCCGTGCGGCTTCGGGCCGAGCACGCAGGCCGCAACCACCAGCGGTCCGGCGCAGGCGCCGCGTCCCGCCTCGTCGACGCCCGCGACCGGGCCGAGTCCCGTCCGGATCAACGCGGACTCCATCGTCCGCAGTCCGGATGCCCTGCGGATGATGGTGCGCGGTGGCCAGCTGGTCACGTGTTCGGTGTCAGTTCGTCTGGGGGTTCGGGGAGGAGATCGTGCCCCACCGCGACGGCGGAAGTACGATCGCGACGGCCTTGCCGATCACGTTGTCGATCGGCACGGTTCCGTTGTACTCGTCCCCGACGTGGTAACGCGAATCCGCCGAGTTGCTGCGGTTGTCGCCCATCACCCACAGGTTGCCCTCCGGCACCGTGAACGGGCCGAAGCAGCGTCCCGACTTGATCGGGGTGTCGCAGGTCTGGGTGCCGGGGACGAACGGGAAGTCGGTGACGACGTACGGTTCGTCGAGCGGCTTGCCGTCGACAAGGACGCGGCCCTGCTCGTCGCAGCATTCGACGGTCTGCCCGCCGGTCGCGATGACCCGTTTGACGAGATCGTTCTCGTCCGGCGGCACCAGGCCGACGATCGAGCCGAACTCCTGGAGGCCGCGGACGACGACGTTCGAGGAGCGGGTGGACTCCCATTGCCCGTTCCAGGAGTCGGGGCCCTTGAACACCACCACGTCCCCCGGGTCCGGGTCGCCGAACCGGTAGCTGATCTTCTCCACCAGGATCCGGTCGCCGGTGCAGCCCGGGCAGCCGTGCAGCGTCGGTTCCATCGACTCGGACGGGATCAGGTACACGCGGGCGATGAAGGTCTGCAGCACGAAGCTGAGCAGCAACGCAACGACGATGAGGATGGGGAGTTCCCGCCAGAACGAGCGGGACTTCTTCTCGGGCCGCGCCGACGCTGTGTCGGGGCCCTCGGCACCGGTGCCCGATGCCGACGATTCCTGGGGGGTATCTACCACTGGAACAGGTTAGCCCGGCCCAGAAATTCTGGGCCGGGCCAACACGATTGTGAGCTACAGCTCAGTGCACAAGTGAGCAGAAGCTCAGCGCTTTTCCTTGATCTTCGCGGCCTTGCCACGCAGGTCGCGGAGGTAGTACAGCTTGGCGCGACGCACGTCACCGCGGGTGAGGACGTCGATCGAGGCGATGTTGGGGCTGTGCACCGGGAAGGTGCGCTCGACGCCGACGCCGAAGGACACCTTGCGGACGGTGAAGGTCTCGCGGATGCCGCCGCCCTGACGCCGGATCACGACGCCCTTGAAGACCTGCACGCGCTCCTTCGAGCCCTCGATGACCTTGACGTGCACGTTCAAGGTGTCGCCGGGACGGAACTCCGGGATGTCGGTGCGGAGCGACTGGGCGTCCAGGAAGTCCAGTGTGTTCATTGATCCATCCTTGCGTTTCTTCGCATGAGCAGAGGACCCGAGCGGCGCCGGTTTCCCGGCGCTCGGCTGGTTCATACTCCGATTCAGTGGGTGCGCCTGTGCAGGCAACCCGTCAATTGTGCCAGACGGGCTGGTCGGAGGCGAAATCAGGCACCGTCCGCCGCCCCGACGCGGGCCGGGGCCGGAGCGGGCCGGACGGTCCGCTCAAGCTCCGCCTCGGTGGCGCTCACCGCGTGTTCGAGGCTCGGTTTGCCCGCGATCAGGTCCTGCACATAGATCTTCGCGCGGATCAACGGCCGCCGGTACCGCTTCTCCCGCTGCACCGCCCGCGCCATCCTCTTCGGCCTGTCCTGGTACCGCCACCGCGCCCACGGTGCCCCCGGCCTGCTCAACCGGATCGCCCCCACCAGCAGCATCGGCGAGATGAACATGCCGAACAGCGCCGTCCAGATCTTCCCCTTCGCGATCACCACACCCGCGATCGCGAGGCTGAGCAGCGACGACACCACCAGCGCCAGCCGCACCACCAGGTCCGGGTTGTCGCGGAAGTCGGCGGGGTTCACGATCGAGTCCGGTCGCGCCCCGAGCAGCAACAACCCGGTGACGGCCACCGCGGCGAACACCGCGTCGACCGACGCCCGGCCCTGCTCCGACCAGTACACGTCCTTGAGGTAGAAGATCAACGCGAACTCGTCGAGCACCAGCGCCATCCCGATCCCGAACCCGGCAGCGAGCAGCGCACCCGACGTCCGCGTCCCGTCCTCGTAGGTGGCGATCAGGGCGACACCGCAGACCACCATCGTCACCACCCCGAACACCACGTGGTGCACGTGCTGCCCGCCCGGGGTCACATTGCCCGGCCACCACCGGACCTGCGCCCGGATCATTCGCACACTGATCCGGATGAAGACGAAGCCGAGGATGAAGCCGAGCAGGAAGCACAGCAGCGGCAGCCTGCCGGTGGCGACGATCTGGTGGTCGAGCCAGTGCCTCATGGGGTTGGTCCCGAACTCCTGACAATGCAGCGGAACCCGACGTGGCAGGTCGAGGTCTCCTCGGTCTCCCCCTGCCGGGCCGCGGGCCGGTAGCGCAGGCAGTAGTTCGGTGCGCACAGGTGCGAGCCGCCCTTGATGACCCGACGCGGGTACACCTCGCCGTCCCGCAGCACCGCCGCCTCCACCCGCGGGTTCCGGGGGATGCAGCAGGCGTCGGCCGGGGCGGTGTTGCGCCCGGACGCGCCGTGGTCGGCGGTGTGGAAGTCGGTGGTCCACTCCCAGACGTTGCCCGCCATGTCGACGAGCCCGAACCCGTTGGGGCGGAACGCACCGATCGGGGAGGTGCCGACGAACCCGTCCTCGGCGAGGTTCTGCCACGGGAACTGCCCCTGCCAGGTGTTGGCCTGATGCCTGCCCCCCGGCGCGAACTCGTCGCCCCACACGTACGTCGCCCGGTCGAGTCCGCCGCGGGCGGCGAACTCCCATTCCGCCTCGCTGGGCAGTTCCTTGCCCGCCCAGTCCGCGTAGGCCAGGGCGTCGGCGTAGGCGATGTGGGTGACCGGATGACGTTCGCGCCCACCGACATTGCTGTCCGGGCCCTCGGGGTGCCGCCAGTCCGCACCGGGAACCCACGACCACCACTGGCGATAGTCGTCCAGCGACACCGGCCCCGGCGGCGGCGTGAACACCAGTGAGCCGGGCACCAGATCCGCCGGGTCCGCGCCCGGGTAGTCGGCCGGATCGGGCGCCGACTCGGCGACGGTGACGTGCCCGGTGTCCTTCACGAATCGGCGGAACTCGGCGACCGTCACCGGGTGCGTGTCCATCCAGAACCCGTCGACCTGCACCTGATGCACCGGCCGTTCCTCCGGGTAGAAGTCCTCCGACCCCATCCAGAATGTGCCGCCAGGCACCCAGGACATGTTCTTCGTCGGGGCGGTGGGGCGGGCGACCAACGTCAACGGCTCGGGCTGCATGCCCCGAGCATCTCACCCCGACCGGACCCGACGCACTCATCCGTCGCGGGTGGTTCGCGCGGGCCCGGACTCTGCGAGCATCCCCGGCATGGGACACGCAATCGGAGGCATACTTCCACTCGCGCTTGGCATCGCGATCAGCCCGATCCCGATCATTGCCGCGATCCTCATGCTGCTGACCCCGAAGGCGGGCAGCACCGCCACCAGCTTCACGGCGGGCTGGGTGCTCGGCATCGCGGGCGGCTACGCGGTCCTCGTGGTGATCGCAAGCGTCGTCGGGCTCAGCACGGATTCGAACGGCAACGCGGTCACGGCGACGATCAAGATCGTGCTGGGTGTGCTGCTGCTTCTGCTCGCAGGCAAGCAGTGGCGCGGCCGCCCGAAGCCGGGCGAGGCGCCCGCGATGCCCGGGTGGGCCGCCATCGACAAGGTCACCCCCGGCAAGGCGTTCGGCCTTGGTCTGGTGCTATCGGTGGTGAACCCGAAGAACCTGCTGATGATCGTCGGCGCCGCGGTGGCGGTCGCGCAGCTGGGCGTCAGCGGTGCGGCGCTCACGGTCGCCGGCATCGTGTTCACCGTGATTGCGGCCAGCACCGTCGCGCTCCCGGTGATCGCCTACTTCGCGGCGCGGGACCGGGTCACCGGCTGGTTGAACGAGCTGACGGCGTGGCTGACCGCCAACAACGCCGCGGTGATGGCGACCCTGCTGCTGGTTATCGGGGTCGTGATGATCGGCAAGGGCATCGGCGGGTTCTGACCCGCCACTCCGCCCGAGTGAACGTACCGTTCAGTCGATCTAATCGACTGAACGCTTCCGTTCACTCGGGCGGGGGGGTGGGCGAAATGAACTACTTCCCGAAGCCGGCCTTGCGGAGGGCGTCGGCCATCGAGCCGGTGGCGGGACGCTCGGCACGACCCCCGGACTGACGCTGCTGGCCGCCGCCGTTGCCGCGGCCGTTCTGCCGCTGGCCGCCGCCACCGGAGCCCTGACCACCCTGCCGCTGACCGCCCTGCCGGGGGCCGGACTGCTTCGGTGCGCCGGGCTCATCGTCGAGCCGCAGGCTCAGGCCGATCCGCTGCCGCGGCACGTCGACCTCCATCACCTTCACCTTGACGACGTCCCCGGACCGGACCACCTCGCGCGGATCCTTGACGAAGGTGTGCGACATCGCCGACACGTGCACGAGGCCGTCCTGGTGTACCCCGACGTCGACGAACGCGCCGAACGCGGCGACGTTGGTGACGACCCCCTCGAGGACCATGCCGGGCGTGAGGTCGGCGACCTTCTCGACCCCGGCAGCGAACGTGGCGGTCTTGAACTCCGGGCGCGGGTCGCGGCCCGGCTTCTCCAGCTCGGCGATGATGTCGGTGACGGTGGGGACACCGAACCGCTCGTCGGCGAACTGCTGCGGGCGCAGCGACCGCAGCATCGACGCGTTGCCGATGATCTCCTTGACCGTCGCCCCCTGCGCGTCGACGATCCGCCGCACCACCGGGTACGCCTCGGGGTGCACGGCCGACGAGTCGAGCGGGTCGTCGCCGTCGGCGATCTTGAGGAAGCCCGCGCACTGCTCGAACGCCTTCGGCCCGAGGCGGGCCACGTCCTTGAGCGCGGCACGGGTCCGGAACGGGCCGTTGGCATCCCGGTGCGCGACGATCGACTCGGCGAGCGACGCGGCGATGCCCGACACCCGCGACAGCAGCGGCACCGACGCGGTGTTGACGTCGACACCGACCGCATTCACCGCGTCCTCGACGACCGCGTCGAGGGACCGCGCGAGCAGCGTCTCCGACACGTCGTGCTGGTACTGACCGACGCCGATGGACTTCGGGTCGATCTTCACCAGCTCGGCGAGCGGGTCCTGCAGCCGGCGGGCGATGGACACCGCACCGCGGATCGACACATCGAGGTCGGGCAGTTCCTGGGAACCGTACGCGGACGCCGAGTACACCGACGCGCCCGCCTCCGAGACCATCACCTTGGTCAGCTTCGCCGCCGGGAACTTCGCGATCAGATCGGTGGCGAGCGCATCGGTTTCCCGGGAGGCGGTGCCGTTGCCGATCGCGATCAGGTCGACGCGATGCTTGGCGGCCAGCCCGGCGAGGGTGGCCAGCGACTGGTCCCACTTGTTCGCCGGCTGGTGCGGGTAGATGGTGGCGTGGTCGAGCACCTTGCCGGTGGCGTCGACGACCGCGACCTTGGTGCCGGTGCGGAATCCCGGGTCGAGACCCATCGTGGTGCGGGTGCCCGCGGGCGCGGCGAGCAGCAGGTCCTTGAGGTTGGTGGCGAACACGTCGACCGCGTCCTGCTCGGCCGACTGCCGCAGCCGCATCCGGGTGTCGATGCCGAGGCTGACGGCCAGCTTCGTCTTCCAGGCCCAGCGGACGGTGTCGAGCAGCCACCGGTCGGCGGGACGCCCCCGGTCGGCGACCCCGAATCGGGCGGCGATGCGGCCCTCGTAGACGGTCGGCTCCCCCGGCGCCTGCGGCTCGGTGTCCGCGTCGAGGCCGAGCGAGAGCACCTCTTCCTTCTCGCCGCGCAGCAACGCGAGGATCCGGTGGGACGGCAGCTTCTCGAACGGCTCGGAGAACTCGAAGTAGTCGGCGAACTTCGCGCCATCGGACTCCTTGCCCTTGCGGACCGTGGATGTCACCTGGCCGCGGCGCCACATCGTCTCACGCAGCTCACCGACCAGGTCCGCGTCCTCGGCGAACTGCTCGACGAGGATCGCGCGGGCGCCCTCGAGCTGCTCGGCGGTGTACTGGGCGGGGTCGACGGAGGGGTCGGCGAGGAGGGTGTCGGCGACCGGCTGATGCCCGGCCTCCCTGGCGATCTGCGCCTTGGTGCGCCGCTTCGGCTTGTACGGCAGGTAGATGTCCTCGAGCCGGGCCTTGGTGTCGGCGAGGATCAGCTGATCCTCGAGTTCGTCGGTCAGCTTGTCCTGGGCGCGGATCGACTCGATGATCGCGACCCGGCGCTCGTCGAGCTCGCGCAGGTAGCGCAGCCGCTCCTCGAGCTGTCGCAACTGCACGTCGTCGAGGCCGCCGGTGACCTCCTTGCGGTATCGGGCGATGAACGGGACCGTCGCGCCGCCGTCGAGGAGGTCGACGGCCGCACGGACCTGCTCCTCCCGAACGTCGAGTTCCTCGGCGATGCGTTGGTTCACAGATTTCAGGGCTGAGGTCACGGCGACCGACCCTACCGTGACCCACCGACAGTTCGGCCGGGCGCGGGGCTACGCGTCGTCGGTGCCGGGGAGGAGGTCGGGCCGCCGCTCCGCAGTCCGCGCCAGCGACTGTTCGCGCCGCCACTGCGCGACCTTCGCGTGGTTGCCGGACAGCAGCACCTCGGGCACGTCGAGGCCCCGCCAGCTCACCGGCCGGGTGTAGCTGGGACCTTCGAGGAGCCCGTCGGAGAACGAATCCTCTTCGTGCGACTGCTGATTGCCGAGCACCCCCGGCATCAGCCGGACGACGGCCTCGGCCATCACCAGCACGGCGGCCTCCCCGCCGATGAGCACGTAGTCCCCGATGCTGACCTCTTCGACCCGCGCCCGGCGGGCGGCGTCGTCGAAGACGCGTTGGTCGATCCCCTCGTAGCGGCCGCAGGCGAAGACGAGGTGCTTCTCGGTGGACCAGCGCTGCGCGGTGGCCTGGGTGAACGGCACCCCGGCGGGGGTGGGGACCACGAGCAGCGCGTCGTCGGGGCAGACAGCGTCCAGCGCATCGCCCCAGATCGTGGGCTTCATGACCATGCCGGGCCCGCCGCCGTACGGGGAGTCGTCGACGGCCTTGTGCACGTCGTGCGTCCAGTCCCGCAGGTTGTGCACGCCGACCGAGACGAGGCCCTTCTCGATGGCCTTGCCCAGCAACGCGGTTCGCAGCGGCTCGAGGTACTCGGGGAAGATCGTGATGACGTCGAGGCGCACGGCTACTCCGGGTCCAGTAGTCCTTCGGGTGGGTCGATCTCCACGTAGCCGCCCGCGACGGAGACGGTCGGGACGATCGCGGTGACGAACGGGATCAGGATCTCACCTGTGTCACTGCCGACCGGACGCACCGACAGCAGTTCCCCGGCCGCGGAGTGCAGCACCTCGACGACCGTTCCGACGACGGAGCCGTCACCGAGCCGCACCTCGAGGCCCTCGAGTTCGTGGTCGTAGAACGAGTCCGGGTCGTCGGACGGCGGCAGGTCCGCGGTGTCGACCACGAACAGCGTGCCGCGCATCGCGTCGGCCGCGGTGCGGTCGTCGACGCCGCGTACACGCAGCAGAAGCCGCCCGGAGTGCTCCCGGGCGGCTTCCACCGTGTAATCGGTGAGCTTCCGATCGCGGGGCTTGCGGCCGCGCAGGACCGCACCGACGGCGAAGCGCAGCTCCGGCTCGTCGGTGCGGATCTCGACGGCGAGTTCGCCCCTGATGCCGTGCGACTTGGCGACACGGCCGATGACGAGTTCCACCGAATTACTGATCGGTGTCGATCACGTCGACGCGAAGGCCCTTGCCACCGATGCCGGTGACGAGGGTCCGCAGTGCGGTGGCGGTGCGGCCGCCACGGCCAATGACCTTGCCGAGGTCGTCGGGGTTGACGTGTACCTCGACAGTGCGCCCGCGACGCCCGGTGATCATCTCGACCCGGACATCGTCGGGATTGGCGACGATGCCGCGAACGAGATGTTCGACGGCGTCGGCGACAACGGCACTCATTACTCGCCGGCCTCAGCGGACTCGGCGGGGGCCTCGGCCTCGGCGGCCTCGTCCTTCTTGGCGGCCTTCTTCTTCGGGGTGATGGCCTCGGCGACCGGCTCGTTCTCGGCGGCGGCGAGCGCGGCCTGGAACAGCTCCAGCTTGGAGGGCTTGGCCTCCTTGGTCTTGAGGGTGCCCTCGGTGCCCGGCAGGCCCTTGAACTTCTGCCAGTCGCCGGTGATCTTGAGCAGGTTCTCGACCGGCTCGGTGGGCTGGGCGCCGACGCCGAGCCAGTACTGCGCGCGCTCCGAGTCGATCTCGATCAGCGACGGCTCTTCCTTGGGGTGGTACTTGCCGATGGTCTCGATCGCACGGCCGTTGCGGCGGGTGCGAGAGTCCGCGACGATGATGCGGTACTGCGGGTTGCGGATCTTGCCGAGCCGCGTGAGCTTGATCTTGACAGCCACGATGGAACCTTTCGAATGGTCACGGCGCAATTCAGCGATGCGCAAGGCATGCGCACCCGGTTTTGCGTTGATGGGGTGTTGTGACCGCCGCGCGGTGCGTAACCGGAGACGGGCGAACAGCGGTCCATTCTGCCAGACGCGCACACCACCCGACGAATCGCCCGCCCCGCGACCGCCCCCGGGACGGCCCGCGGCGACGCGCCCGCACCCGGATAGCCGCCCGACCCGCCCACCGTCTGCCTACACTCCGGTCGACCGCGGGCCACGCGGCCCGGTTCGACGACTCGAAAGGGGCACGACGTTGTCGCCCTCGCCGCCGCGTCCACCCGCGCCGAGCGCAGCTCCCGCGCAGGCACCGTTCCCGAGTTTCACGGACGGGCCCCCGGTACCCGAGCGACGCCGCGGCATCGCCCTCGCCGCGGTGGTCCTGCTGCTCGGGGTCGCCGCCCTCTTCGTCGGCCTCGGCCCCTACCTCGACGCGCACACCTCGGGTGGCGTCGTGACCGTCAGCGCGATCGCGCTCCCGCAGGGCCTGCTGGTGGTGGCGGCAGTGCTGTTCGCTGGCCTGGTGGCGGGCCTGTCGACGCTCCCCCGGCTCGCCACCGTCCGCGGCGCCACCCCGGTGCTGCACGCGATCGCGACCGCGTCCGCGGCGGCGGGCACCCTGCTCGCGCTCTTCGTGCTGATCGTCATCGGCAACGTCGCGACGCCGGCGGACCTGCTCGGCGCCGCCGCCGACGGCACCGAGTCGGTGGTCATCGGGCTCGGCTGGGGTGGGATCACGATCCTCGTGCTCGCCGCGCTGCAGGCCGTGGTCGCGTTCGCCGCGCTCGCATACGACGTCGGGCTCGCGCAGGCGCGGCGCGCCCCGACCACGCCGCACGAACCATTCCTGCCACCCGAACCAGCCACCACGCCGACGGCCGCCGCCGCACCGACGAAGGACACCCCCGCATGACCGACAGCACCCCCACGCCCGCGGCGCCCCCCGAACCGCCCCGCCCGCCGCTGTCCGGGCGGGGCTGGGCGGTCGTGCTCACGTCGATCGCGGCGGTCCTCGCGGTGCTCGCCGGCGGCGGCTACCTGATCAACCGGGCCCTCACCGACGACACCGGTGCCGTCGCGGGCAGCGCGGCACCCGCGGACGACACCGACACCGCGGACGGCGGGGACCTTGCGGGCGGGGACTTCGGGGGCGGGGCCTTCGAAGTCCCTGCCGGGGACGTCAGTGCCGACACCGTCGCCGTCACCCCGACCGCCGTGCTCCCGACCTGCACGCCGCTGCCCCCGGCGGTGGACTCGACGGGCCGCACGCACGCCTACGAGGCACCGAACGCGATCGACGGTGATGTCACGACCGCGTGGCGCTGCATGGGCACCGCGGGCCAGACCCTCGCCGTCAGCTTCCCGTGCTCGGTCCAGTTGGCGTCCATCGGCGTCGACCCCGGCCACGACAAGACCGACCCCGACGGATCCGACCGGTTCGCGCAGAACCGGAAGGTCACCGAGGTGAAGTGGACATTCGACGACGGCAGCACCACCGTGCAGCGGCTCGAGCCACGGCGCGGCGTCCAGACGATGCCGGTCGACACCACCGCGCGCACCGCGACGTTGACGGTCGTCGCGACCGTCGACGGTCAGCCGGTCTCCAGCCGGGACGGGGTGCAGTCCGCCCCGTTCAACGATGTCACCTCGATCAGCGAGATCCGGTTCACCGCCCGCGCTGGCGACGCCGGCGACGGCTGCACCCGGTAGGACGCGCCGATGAACCGGCCCCGCTACGCGAACCGGCCGCGCCAATGAACCGGCCCCGCTACGCGAACCGGCCGCGCCAATGAACCGGCCCCGCTACGCGAACCGGCCGCGCCGATGAACCGGCCCCGCTACGCGAACCGGCCGCGCCGCGTGACGACCTGCCCGCGCAGCACCACCAGGTCCGGCCGCGCCAGCACATCCGGCCCGATTCGCGGGTCCCGGTCGTAGACGACGAGGTCCGCTGGGGCGCCGTCATCGAGGCCCGGATGCCCGAGCCAGGTGCGGGCATCCCAGCAGGCGGCGCCGAGCGCCCCGGTCGGCCCGAGGCCTGCCGCAGCCAACTCGGCGACCTCGTCGGCGATCCGGCCGTGCCTGATCGATCCGCCCGCGTCGGTGCCCGCGTAGATCGCGACACCTGCGGCGTGCGCGGCGGCCACCGTCTCGTAGCGCCGGGCGTGCAGGTCACGCATGTGCGCGGCATACACCGGGAACCGGGATGCCGAGTCCGCGATCTCCGGGAAGGTCGCGATGTTCACCAGCGTCGGCACCAGCGCGGTGCCGTGCTCGACCATCATCTCGATGGTCTCGTCGGTCAGGCCGGTGCCGTGCTCGATGCAGTCGATGCCCGCGCCGATCAGCCCCGGCAGCGCGTCCTCGCCGAACACGTGCGCGGTGACCCGGGCGCCCGCCCGGTGCGCGGCGGCGATGGCCTCCTTCAGGACCGCGTCGCTCCACAGCGGGCGCAGGTCCCCGACCTCACGGTCGATCCAGTCGCCGACCAGCTTGACCCAGCCGTCGCCGCGCAGCGCCTGCTCGGTCACCGCCGCAGGCAGCTGCGCCTCGTCGTCCAGATCGACCGGCAGGCCGCGGATGTACCGCTTGGGGCGCGCGATGTGCCTGCCCGCGCGGATGATCCGCGGCAGGTCCGGGCGCGCGTCGACGAGGCGGGTGTCCACCGGGGACCCGGCGTCACGGAGCAGCAGGACGCCGCGGTCGCGTTCGGTCTCCGCCTGCGCGAGCAGCCCGGCCTCGTCCTCGTGGCCGCCGCCGTAGCGGATGCCGACGTGGCAGTGCGCGTCGACGAGGCCGGGCAGCACCCATCCGGTCTCGGTCAGGGTCCGCGCGGCCGGGATCGGGTCGGCGGAGAGCATCCCGTCGTCACCGATCCACAGTTCGATGGGCTGCTCGTCGGGCAGGCCGCGGCCCGCGATGCGCAGCGACACGGCCTAGTTCTTCGGCAGCTTGAGCTGGGACAGGTCCAGGCCCTCGAGACCCGGCGGCAGCTCGTCGAGCCCCTTCGGCATCTTCGACAGGTCCATCCCGGCGGGCAGTCCGGGGAAGCCGCCCGGCATCCCGGGGAAGCCGCCCTTCATCTTCGGCGGGGTCGGACCCTTGCCGCCCTTCTTACCCTTCTTGCCCTTCTTCGAGCGCTGCGAGCCGCGGGCACCGGGCATGCCCATCCGGCCCGCCATCGCCGTCATCATCTTGCGGGCCTCGAAGAACCGGTCGACCAATTGGTTGACGTCGGAGACCTTCACACCGGACCCGTTCGCGATCCGCAGCCGGCGGGAGGCGTTGATGATCTTCGGGTTGGCCCGCTCGGCCGGGGTCATGCCGCGGATGATCGCCTGGATCCGGTCGAGCTGCTTGTCGTCGACCTGCGCGAGGGCGTCCTTCATCTGGCCCGCGCCGGGCAGCATCCCGAGCAGGTTACCGATCGGGCCCATCTTCCGGACCGCCATCATCTGCTCGAGGAAGTCCTCGAGGGTCAGCTCGCCCGACCCGATCTTCTGCGCGGCGACCTCGGCCTGCTTGGCGTCGAAGACCTGCTCGGCCTGCTCGATCAGGGTGAGCACGTCACCCATGCCGAGGATCCGGCTCGACATCCGGTCCGGGTGGAAGACGTCGAAGTCCTCGAGCTTCTCGCCGGTGGACGCGAACATGATCGGCTTGCCGGTGATCTCCCGGACGCTCAGCGCGGCGCCGCCGCGGGCATCGCCGTCGAGCTTGGTCAGCACGACACCGGTGAAGCCGACACCCGACTGGAACGCCTCGGCGGTGTGCACCGCGTCCTGGCCGGTCATCGCGTCGAGGACGAACAGCACCTCGTCGGGCTGGACGGCGTCGCGGATCCCCGCGGCCTGCGCCATCAGTTCCTCGTCGATGCCGAGGCGGCCAGCGGTGTCGACGATCACCACGTCGTGATGCTTCGCGCGGGCCTCCTCGATGCCGCGGCGGGCAACATCGACGGGGTCGGCGGCGGACTGGCCGAGCTGGTTCTCGCCGCCGCCGATCGACGTGCCGGGGTGCGGCGCGAACACCGCGGCACCGGCCCGCTCGCCGACGATCTGCAGCTGACCCACCGCGCCGGGGCGCTGCAGGTCGCAGGCCACCAGCAGCGGGGTGTGGCCCTGCCCGGTCAGCCACGTGGCGAGCTTGCCCGCGAGGGTGGTCTTACCGGAACCCTGCAGGCCGGCGAGCATGATGACCGTCGGCGGGGTCTTCGCGAACTGCAGCCGCCGGGTCTCGCCGCCGAGGATCCCGACGAGCTCCTCGTTGACGATCTTGACGACCTGCTGCGCCGGGTTCAGCGCGCCGGAGACCTCGGCACCCTTCGCGCGTTCCTTGATCTTCGCGATGAAGGACCGGACGACCGGCAACGCGACGTCGGCCTCGAGCAGGGCGAGCCTGATCTCCCTGCACGTGGCGTCGATGTCGGCGCCGGACAACCGGCCCTTGCCGCGCAGGTCCTTGAGGGCACCGGTCAACCTGTCGGAAAGGGATTCGAACACCGAGCGAGCTCCTGGCTGTGAGACGGGGTGGTCTGGACCGGCACGGGGCCCGTCCGCGGACACGTGCACACCAGCCTAGCCGCTCGGGGCGGCACCCCCCTCCTCCCCGCCCCTCGGCGGCGCCGGGGCGGGCACCACCGACAGGATCGCCGCCGCCAGGTCCGCGCGGGTGACCCGCGGATCGCCGTCGCCGAGGTGAAGGCAGAACGCGTCGACCACGGAGGTGCCGAGGGTGGTGACCTTCGCCCACCGGACGTCCGCACCGTGCTGCTCGAGCACCGCGGCGAGCCGGCACAGCATGCCGAGCCGGTCCTCGGTGCGCAGTTCGAGGATCACCTGCCCCGGGACGTCGGAGTCGAACCAGATGATCCGCGGCGGCGCCTGCGCGTACTGCACCGGCACTCCCGCCGCGCCCAGGTCGAGCACCTGCTCCTGCTGTGCGGCCCGCTCCTTCTCGGCGAGGGTGGTGACCAGGTCCAGTTCGCCTGCCGTCGCCCGGATCAGCTCCTGCCGCAGCAGCCCGGCCTGCGGGGGTGCACCGAAGCGGGGCGCGACGGTGAACGAGTTCACCACCGCATCGCCGTGACTGCCGACCGCCGCCGACAGCACCCGCAGCGAGTGCAGGGCCAGCACCCCGGCCGCGTCGGACAGCAGGCCGGGCACGTCCGGCGCGATCACCGTCACCGTGTAGGTGTGGGGCCCCTCGGCCGGCGTCAGCATCACGTGCACACCCCCGCCCTCGGCGAGGGCGGCGTGTTCCGGGTCGATCGGGTCGGGTTCCGGCAGCGGCTCGCCCGCCATCACCAGCCTGCAGCGACGCACCAACTCCCCGATGAGCGTCGCCTTCCACTCGCCCCACACCCCGGGCCCGGTCGCGAGCGAATCGGCTTCGGCGAGCGCGTAGAGCAACTCGAGCAGCACCGGGTCGTGTCCGAGCGCGTCGGCCACCATCCGCACGGTCGCGGGATCGTCCAGGTCTCGGCGGGTTGCGGTGTCCGGGAGCAGCAGGTGGTGCCGGACCATCGCACTGAGCACGGTGACATCCGACGGCCACAGGCCGAGCCGCCTGCCGATCTGGGTGGCCAGGTCGGCCCCGACGACGCTGTGGTCGCCGCCGCGCCCCTTCCCGATGTCGTGCAGCAACGCACCGAGGAGCAGCAGATCCGGGCGGGTGACCCGAGTGGTGAACGCACTCGCCTGGACCGCCGTCTCCACGAGGTGCCGGTCCACCGTCCAGGTGTGCACGGCGTCGCGGGGCGGCAGGTCGCGAACCGAGCCCCATTCGGGCAGCAGCCGCCCCCACAGCCCGGTGCGGTCGAGCGCCTCGATCACCGCTGCCGTCCGCGGCCCCGACCCCACCAACACCAGCAGATCCGCGAGCGCCTCCGTCGGCCACGGCTCCCGCAGCTCCGGCGCGCTGTCGGAGAGCCTGCCGAGGGTGGACGCCGAGATCGGCATGCCGGTCCGGGCTGCGGCCGCGGCGACCCGCATGATCAGCCCGGGGTCCCGCGACGGTGTCGCGTCCCGCGCCAGCACCACCTCCCCGGCATGCTCGACGACCCCCTCGTCGAGCGGCCGCCGCACCGGCACCCGACGGAGTCGGGCCAGGCCGCGCCGCGGCAACCCGTTGCCCGCCGTCCGCAGCCCCACGTCCACCGAGTAGCCGATGGTGCGGGCCGAGTCGCTCAACGTCCTGGCCAGGTCAAAGCGGTCACCGATCCGCAGCGCGGCCCCGATCTCGTCGGCGTCCTGTGCGCGGACCTGGTCCCTGGCGCGGCCAGCTACCCGGTGCAGTTCGGTGCGGACATCGAGCAGCCGCAGATGCGCGGAGGCCAGCCCCCCGCCCGGCGCATCCGGCCCGAGTCCCGTTGCCGCGTCGGTCAACTGGGCGATCGCCAGCGCGTCAAGCAGCTGGACGTCGCGCAGTCCGCCGCGGCCGTTCTTGACGTCGGGTTCGGCGCGATGCGCGATCTCCCCGCTGCGGGACCACCGCGCGCGGGTCATCTCCACGAGTTCATCGAAGCGGGACCGGATCCCGGCCCGCCACTGCCGCCGCACCCCCCCGATCAGCAGGTTCGTCAGCTCCGCATCCCCGGCGATGTGCCGCGCCTCGAGCAGGCCCATTGCCGCGGTCAGGTCGGTGGCCGCAACCTGCAACGCCTGCGGCACCGTCCGCACACTGTGGTCGAGCTTGATGTGCGCGTCCCACAACGGGTACCAGAGCCGGTCCGCGACATCGGCGACCACGCCGGGGTCCATGTCGTCGTGCAGCAGCACCAGGTCGAGGTCCGAGTGCGGAAGGAGCTCCCGGCGGCCGAGGCCGCCGACGGCGACGATCGCGAAGCCGCTGTCCGCGGTGATCCCGAGTTCGGCGCCCTTGGTGGTCAACCAGAACTCGTGCAGCTCCACCATCGCCGACCGCAACGCGGGGGCGTCGAGCCTGCGGGCGCGGGAACCACGGTCCAGCAACTGCTTCCGTGCCCGGACCAGGTCGTCGGCGGCGACGATGTGGTCGTGGCCGGGTGTCGGGGTGCCCGCGAACGCGGGTGGCCCCGACCCCGCCGCTGCTGCGACGGGATCGGGGCCACCGGATGCGGACCCTGTCGGGTCAGATGGCATCCGCGCCCCGCTCGCCGGTCCGGACCCGGATGACGGACTCGACCGGGCTCACCCACACCTTGCCGTCACCGATCTTGCCGGTGCGGGCGGCCTCGACGATCACCTCGACGACCTTGTCGACCACGCTGTCGTCGACGACGACCTCGACACGGACCTTCGGGACGAAGTCGACCGAGTACTCGGCACCCCGGTACACCTCGGTGTGCCCCTTCTGCCTGCCGTACCCCTGGACCTCGCTGACGGTCATGCCCAGCACGCCTGCCTGCTCCAGCCCGGTCTTGACGTCCTCGAGCGTGAACGGCTTGACGATTGCGGTGATGAGCTTCATTGAATTCATGCCTCCCTGAC
The DNA here is from genome assembly GCF_042719255.1 of Rhodococcus sp. NPDC058532. Taxonomy (NCBI): domain Bacteria; kingdom Bacillati; phylum Actinomycetota; class Actinomycetes; order Mycobacteriales; family Nocardiaceae; genus Rhodococcus; species Rhodococcus sp. NPDC058532. The sequence continues at coordinate 263,481 of NZ_JBHXNU010000003.1, read as the reverse complement.
GGACGTGCGCACCGGTGCCGAGATTGCCGAGCCAACCGAACCCCCACCGCCGAGTGCGGCGAAGTCGTAGGCGTTCTCGGCGTGCTCAGTATCGTCCAGACCGCGGGCCTCGGCCTCGTCACTCGCCCGCAGACCGATCGTGAACTTCACGATGAGCGCGACGACGGTGGTGGCGACGAGCGAGTACAGCAGCACCGCGCCCGCACCGACCGCCTGGCGCCACAGCTGGTCGAGGCCCCCACCATAGAACAGGCCGTCCACCGCGGCGGGTGCGTCCGCCGTCGCGACGAAGCCGACCAGCAGGGTGCCGACGATGCCGCCGACCAGGTGGACACCGACGACGTCGAGGGAGTCGTCGAAGCCGAAGCGGTACTTGAGGCCGACCGCGAGGGCGCACAGGGCGCCTGCGACGACACCGATGACGAGGGCACCGACCACGTCCACCGACGAGCAGGCCGGAGTGATCGCGACCAGGCCAGCGACGATGCCGGAGGCGCCGCCGAGGGTGGTGGCGTGCCCGTCCCGCAGCCGCTCGACGAGCAGCCAGGCGAGCATCGCGGCGGCGGTGGCGACGAGGGTGGTGACGAACGCGGCGCCTGCGATCCCGTTGGAGCCGACCGCGGACCCGGCGTTGAAGCCGAACCAGCCGAACCACAGCAGCGCGGCGCCGAGCATCACGAACGGCAGGTTATGCGGGCGGAACGGGGTGGCGGGCCAGCCGCGACGCTTGCCGAGCATCAGGGCGAGGACCAGGCCAGCGACACCGGCGTTGATGTGCACCGCGGTACCACCGGCGAAGTCGATCGCCTTGACCGAGTTCGCGATCCAGCCGCCGGTCTCGGCGGTGACGCCGTCGAAGGAGAAGACCCAGTGCGCGACCGGGAAGTAGACGACGGTGGCCCACAGCCCGGCGAACAGCAGCCACGGCCCGAACCGCATGCGGTCGGCGACAGCACCGGAGATCAGCGCGACGGTGAGAATCGCGAACATCGCCTGGAAGGCGACGAACACCGTCGCCGGGATGGTGCCGACGAGCGGGATCGCGGCGGCGGCCCCGGTCTCCGCGTCCGCCAGGTAGGAGCCACCGAACAGACCCTTGAGCCCGAAGAACTGGAACGGGTCGCCGATCAGCCCGCCCTTGTCCTCGCCGAACGCCATCGAATAGCCGTACAGCGCCCACAGGACACCGACGACACCCATCGCGCCGACACTCATCATGATCATGTTCAGGACGCTCTTCGCGCGGACCATGCCGCCGTAGAAGAACGCCAGCCCGGGCGTCATCAGCAACACCAGCGCGGCGCTCATCAGCATCCACGCGGTATCACCGGCGTCCGGTGCTCCGATAGTCGGGAATTCCACCTTGTGCCTCCTCCTTCGTCAGGTCGCCCGCTGCTCGCGGCTTTCGACTTGAGGAGAAGAGTGCTCATCGGGTGTTTCGGCTGTGACGCCCTCGCGTTTCGCGCACGTGAACGCATCGCGGATGTGTGTTGCTACTAGGTTTCGCGGCCCTGACAGGCCGAGTTGTTGCCCCGTGCGACCCGCCGGGGCTTCCCCTCGGCCTGCTGCCGCGGTTCAGCCGAGGAGCGCGTCCACGAACGCCTCCGGCTCGAACGGCGCCAGATCGTCGGCGCCCTCACCGAGCCCGACCAGCTTCACCGGCACACCCAGCTCGTGCTGCACCTGGAACACGATGCCGCCCTTCGCGGTGCCGTCGAGCTTGGTGAGCACGACGCCGGTGATGTCGACGACCTCCGCGAACACCCGGGCCTGGACGAGCCCGTTCTGCCCGACGGTCGAGTCGAGCACCAGCAACACCTCGTCGACCACGGCCCGCTTCTCGACGACCCGCTTGACCTTGCCGAGCTCGTCCATCAGCCCGGTCTTGGTGTGCAGGCGGCCCGCGGTGTCGACGATGACGACGTCCACACCGGTCTCGATGCCCTTGGTGACGGAGTCGAACGCGATCGCGGCGGGGTCCCCGCCCTCGGGTCCGCGGACAACCTCGGCACCGACCCGCTCGGCCCACGTCTGCAGCTGGTCCGCTGCCGCGGCGCGGAAGGTGTCGGCGGCGCCGAGCAGCACCCGGCGGCCGTCCGCGACGAGCACCCGCGCGAGCTTGCCGGTGCTGGTGGTCTTGCCGGTGCCGTTGACGCCGACCACGAGCAGGACGCCGGGGGTCGCATCGTGCGGCAACGCCCGGATCGAACGGTCCATCTCCGGGTGCAGCGCCTCGATCAGCACCTTGCGGAGCAGCGCGCGGGCCTGCGCCTCGGTCTTGACGTTGCCGGACGCGATCTCCGCCCGCAACTTCCCGACGACCTCCTCGGTCACGGCGCTGCCGAGGTCGGCGATGATCAGGGTGTCCTCGATCTCCTCCCAGGAGTCCTCGTCCAGGTCGCCGCCGCCGAGCAGGCCGAGCAGCGACTTGCCGACCGCGTTCTGGGATCGGGAGAGACGGCCGCGGAGCCGGTCGAGCCTGCCCTCGGTCGGCGCGATCTCCTCGATGACGGGCGCAGCGGGCGCCTCCGGTTCCGGGGCGGGCGCCGCGGCCGGCTCCTCGACGACGGGCTCCTCAACGACCGGCTCGGCGACGACCGGCTCGGCGACCGGCGCTTCGTCGGCGGGGGCCGCGGCCTGCTCCTCAACCGCAGGCGTCTCGACGACCGGCGCGGCGGCCGTGGGCTCCTCCACCACCGGCTCCGCGACGACCGGCTTCTCGACGACGGGCTTCTCGACGACGGGCTTCTCGACGACCTTCGGTTCCGCTGGCACCGGCTTCGGCGCGGGCGGGGCGGTGGCCGTGCTCCCCTCACTGAAGTTGAAGCCGCCCGCCGACGTGTACCCGCCCGACCGGTCGGTGGCCTCGCCGAGCGCCTCGGGCCGCTCGGTCTTCGGGGTCAGGCTGACCTGCCGTCGCCGGTACAGCACCCCACCGACGACGAGGGCAACGATGAGGACGGCCAGTACGGCCGCGATGGCGATCCAAGCTCCGGTAGTCACCGACCCATACTCTCAGGCCGCGCGGCCTGCGGCGCACATGGTGCGCCTGCCGACGGTCATGGAGCCGACAGGGCCGGGAACCAGATGTCGGTGAGCACCTCCGCCGCCGTCTCCGCGGTCACGTCGATCGTGCCCTGCACCGCCCACCGGGTGAAGAAGCGTTCGAGCTGCGTGAGCAGGAGATCGACCCGCAGCCGGGCCTCGTCGCGCCGGTCCTCGGGCCAGCGGTCGAGGTACGTCGTCATCGCGTTCGGCAGGGCGAGCATCCCGTGGCGGGCGACGGCCTGCATGTCCGGCTCGAGCACGGTCGCCTCGTCCCAGGCCTGGAGCATGTCCTTGTTCTGCTGGAGCCACCCGATGGCACGCGTGATCCAGCCGGTGAGCTCCTCCCGCGAACCGGTGTCGAGGACCCGGTCGAGGTCCCGGTACACCGCGAGGGTGCTGGGCGCCATGTCCCGCTCGGCCAGGACCAGCAACACGTCGACCTTGGCCGTGAAGTGCAGGTAGAAGGTGGCCCGGCTGCACCCGACCTGAGCTGCGATGTCGTCGACGGTGACTGCGGCGTATCCCCGCGCGCTGAACAGGGTCCGGGCGGATTCCTCGATCTTGGCCCGGGTCGCCTTCTTCTGCTCCTCCCGCAGGGTGCTCTTCCGCTTGCGTGGCTTGTCGGCCGTGTCCGCCATGCCCCCAGGCTAGCGGGTGCCCACTGACTGGACTCTATGCCATAAACAAGACATAAAGTTTGTCACTTGACACAACGTCAGCGAATACTAGTCTATCGCCCAGATCACACGGGCGTTGCCGCTTGCTGGGGTCGAGTCGAGCCCGATTCCGGTCAAACACCGGAATCCGGGCACCCCGCACCCACAGGAGTACGCCCATGAGTCCCGCACACCCGCCCCGGTGGCCGCACAGGACGGCGACGGCTCGATGCGCGCGCTGCAACTGACCGGCCCCGGTGTGATCGAGGTCCGGGACGTCCCGGTCCCCGAGCTCGGTCCGTCCGATCTGCTGATCCGGGTCGGCGCGGCGGGCCTCTGCCACTCCGACCTGCACCTGCTGCACTTCCCGGTGAAGATGCGGGAGGAGCCGCTGACCCTCGGGCACGAGATCGCGGGCACGATCGAGGCGGTCGGCGACGCGGTCGACGGCCGCAGCATCGGTGAGCGCGGCGTGATCTACCTGTGCTGGTCGTGTGGGGTGTGCCGGGAATGCCTGACCGGCAACGAGAACGTCTGCCTGGCGGCGGGCCGCACCGCGATGCCGCCGTGTCCCGGCCTCGGCCCGGACGGGGGGATGGCCGACTACGTCCGGGTGCCCGCGCGGTCGTTCGTCCCGATCGGCGACCTCGACTTCCTGCAGGCCGCCCCGATCGCCGACGCCGCACTGACCAGCTGTCACGCGATCCGCGGCGCCCGCGACCACCTCGGCCCCGGCTCCACCGCCGTGGTGATCGGCGTCGGCGGCCTCGGGCACGTCGCCGTCCAGATCCTCCGCGCGGCCAGCGCGACCCGGGTCGTTGCGGTCGACGTCGGCGACGACCGGCTCGCGCTCGCGGCCCACTGCGGCGCCGAGGTCACCTTCGAATCCGGCCCGGACACCGCCCGCCGGATCCTCGACCTCACCGGTGGTCGCGGCGCGGACGCGGTGTTCGACTTCGTCGGCATCGACGCCACCGCACGCATGGCGGTCGAGTCGGTGGCACCGAACGGGGCGTACCGGATGATCGGGCTCGGCGGCGGCGTCCCCGGGGTGACGGCCGACGCCGCTGGCGGCCCCGGCTGGCCGTGGGGTGCGTCGGTGCGCAAGTCGTACGGCGGCACCCGAGGCGACCTCGTTGACGCGATCACCCTTGCGCAGACCGGGCGGCTCGTCGTCGCGGTGGAGCGGTTCGACCTGCGCGACGCCCGCAACGCCTTCGACCGCCTCGAAGCGGGCCACATCCGGGGCCGCGCGGTCCTCGTCCCCTGACCCCCGAACGACAAGGAAGACACGTGACGAAGGCCGATGATCCCCTGGCGCAGATCGCCTCCGTGATCGCCGCGCTCACCGGGCCCGGTGGCCGGTTCGAGCTCGGCGTCGAGGACGTCCTCGGCGCCGCGATGCCGGTGATGGTTGGCCGGAACCGGTCCCTCGGCGACGTCCTCGCCGCGTCCCTCGAGTACGGCGACCGCGACTACCTGGTCACCGAGGACCGCCGGATGTCCTACGCGGAGCACGGCGCCGCCGTTGCCGCGCTCGCGACGGCACTGCGCGACCGGTACGGCGTCGGACCGGGCGATCGCGTCGCGATCCTCGCCGCCAACACGCCCGAGTGGGTGCTGACGTTCTGGGCCACCCAGTCGCTCGGCGCGATCGCCGTCGGATTCAACGCCTGGTGGGCGCCGCGCGAGATCGACTACGGGATCGGGCACACGCGCCCGTCAGTGCTGATCGTCGACGGACCGCGCGCCACGCGGCTCGAGGGCCTCGCCGTCGACACGCCGGTGCTCACGATGGAAGCGGACCTGCCCCGGCTGGTGGAGGAGTTCGCCGGCGCCGAGCTGCCGCGCACCGAGGTCGACGAGGACGACCCGGCGGCGATTCTGTACACCAGCGGCACCAGCGGACGTCCGAAGGGTGCGGTGCATTCGCAGCGAAACCTGGTGGCCGTCATCGACTACCACCGCTACAGCGACGCCCTCACCGCGGCGTTCGCGGGCACCCCGGCCTCCGACGGGCCGAGCGATCTGCGCTACCTGCTCACCTCTCCCCTGTTCCACATCGCCAGCCTGCACAATCTGATCGTGCCGCGGCTCGCGACGGGCAGCGCCGTGGTGATCCACGAGGGTTCCTTCGATGTGGACCGGGTGCTTCGGCTGATCGAACGGGAACGGGTCACCAACTGGGGTGCGGTGCCGACGATGGCGAATCGTCTCCTCGACCACCCCGGCCTGAACCGGTACGACCTGTCGTCGCTGACCGCGTTCGCGCTGGCGTCGGCTCCGTCGTCCCCGACCTTCCAGGAGCGGCTGCGGGAAACGCTGCCATTCGCGCGGAATGCGCTGGTCGACAGCTACGGGCTCACCGAATGCTGCACCGCGGTGTCCGTCGCGACGCCGATGGACCTGGACACCTTCCCCGGCACCCTGGGCCGCCCGATCATCGGTGTCGCGGTCGAGGTCCGCGACCCGTTCGGCGACCCAGTGCCGGACGGCACCGAGGGCGAGATCTGCGTGCGGAGCCCGTACGTGATGCTGGGCTACTGGGAGGACGACGCGGCGACCGCGGCGGCCATCACCGACGACCGGTGGCTGCACACCGGCGACGTCGGCGTCTTGGACGGCGGGATGATCCGGCTCACCGGACGCCGATCCGACCTGATCCTGCGGGGCGGGGAGAACGTCTATCCCGTCGAGGTCGAGCAGTGCCTCGACGAGCATCCGGCCGTCGCGGAGTGCGTGGTGATCGGCGTCGACCACCCGGACCTCGGGGAGGAGGTTGCCGCGGTGGTGGTGACGCGACCGGGCGATGACGTGTCGGCGGAGGCGTTGCGCGCCTATGCCGCCGACCGGCTCGCGTACTTCAAGGTGCCGACCCGGTGGCGGATCACCACGACGCCGCTGCCGCGCAACGCGACCGGCAAGACAATGCGAACGAGGGTGCAGCTGTGACGAACCGACCAGTGCCCGGCGATCCCCGCGACGGGACGCGCTTCGACGTCATCATCAGGAACGGCCGCTGGTTCGACGGCACCGGCGCCACGTCCGCGATCCGGAACCTCGGCATCCGCGGCGGGCGGGTCGCGGTCGTCTCGATCGACCCGCTCGACGAAACCGGGTGCCCGCAGGTGCTCGACGCCTCCGGCAAGTGGGTCATGCCGGGCATGCTCGACATTCACACGCACTACGACGTCGAGGTCCTCCTGAGCCCGGGACTGCCCGAATCGGTGCGGCACGGCGTCACCTCGGTCTTCCTCGGTTCCTGTTCGCTGTCCGCCGTCCACGCGGACCCCTCCGATGCGGGCGACCTGTTTGGCCGGGTCGAGGCCATCCCGCGCAGGCACGTCGTCGACACGCTCACCCAATCCAAGACGTGGACCTCGGCGCACGAGTACATCGAGGCGATCGAGGCGCTGCCGTTGGGCCCGAACGTGTCTTCCTTCCTTGGGCATTCGGACATTCGTTCCGCGCGGATGGGACTGGACCGGGCGACCCGCAAGGAGGTCGCGCCGACGCAGGCCGAGCTCGACGCGATGGCGGCCATGCTGGAGGAGGCGCTCGACGCGGGCTTCGTCGGCCTGTCCACACAGGAACTGCTGTTCGACAAGCTAGACGGTGACCTCTGCCGGTCCCGGACACTGCCCTCGACCTATGCGACGCGGAAGGAGCGCCGCAGGCTCGGCGCAATCCTGCGACGCCGGGGTCGGGCGTTGCAGGCGGGCCCCGACGTGGCCCGTCCGCAGTCGATGGTCGCGTTGGCGCTGAGCAGCGTTGGCCTGTTCCGGCGTCCGCTGAAGGTGAGCCTGCTCTCCGCCGCCGACGTCAAGGCGACACCGGCTGCGGCGCACCTCTTCCCGGCGATGGCGAAGGCGATCAACGCGCTGGGCGGCGACTTCCGCTGGCAGCATCTTCCTGTGCCGTTCGAGGTGTACGCGGACGGCATCGATCTGCCGGTGTTCGAGGAGTTCGGCTCCGGCGCCGAGGCATTGCACCTGTCGAACCAGATCGAGGAGCGGCGGGCGCTGCTCGCCGACGTGGACTACCGGCGACGTTTCCGCGCGGACTACGACAAAAAGTACGGGCCGCGGGTCTGGCACCGGGACTTCTTCGACGCCGAGATCGTCGAATGCCCGGACACTTCGGTGATCGGCAAGACCTTCGGGCAGGTCGGGGTCGACCGGGGCGGGGTGCACCCCGTCGACGCGTTCCTCGATCTGGTCGTCGAGCACGGCACCAAGGTGCGGTGGCGTACCACGATCTCGAACCACCGCCCGGCGGTGCTCGACCGGTTCGCCGCCGACCCCGGCATCCAGCTGGGCTTCTCCGACGCGGGCGCGCACCTGCGGAACATGGCCTTCTACAACTTCGGACTGCGGTTGCTGCGCCGCGTTCAGGACGCCGAGCGGGCGGGAACACCGTTCATGTCGGTGGAACGGGCGGTGCACCGCCTGACCGGGGAGCTCGCCGACTGGTATCGGCTCGATGCCGGGCACCTGCGGATCGGTGACCGGGCCGACGTGGTGGTGATCGACCCCGCGCACCTCGATGCCACGCTCGACGCATACGCCGAGTGCCCGGTGCCGGAGTACGACGGACTGTCGCGCATGGTGAACCGGAACGAGGATGCGGTGTCCGCGGTGTTCGTCGGCGGCGAATGCGTCGTCCGCGACGGGGTCCCGACACCCGTCCTCGGCGTCCGGCGAACCGGGACCTTCCTGCGCGCCTCCCCCCCTGACCGAATGTGGGATTCGGTCACTTGAAGTGACCGAATCCCACATTCGGTCAGGAAGGGGGGCGGTGGCTAGTCGGCGACCGGGGCGGGTTCGGCGACATTCTGGCCGCGCAGCCGCTGCGAAATCACCTGCGTGATGCCGTCGCCGCGCATGCTGACACCGTAGAGCGCGTCGGCGATCTCCATCGTCGGCTTCTGGTGCGTGATGACGATCAGCTGCGACTTCTCCCGCAGCTGCTCGAACAGGCTGATCAGCCTCCGCAGGTTGGTGTCGTCGAGCGCCGCCTCCACCTCGTCCATCACGTAGAACGGCGACGGCCGAGCCCGGAAGATCGCGACCAGCATCGCGACCGCGGTCAGGGACTTCTCGCCACCCGAGAGCAGGGACAGGCGCTTGACCTTCTTGCCGGGGGGACGGGCCTCGACCTCGATGCCGGTGGTGAGCATGTCGCCCGGGTCGGTGAGCAGCAGACGGCCCTCCCCGCCGGGGAACAGCGTCCCGAACACCTGCACGAACTCGCGCTCGACGTCCACCCAGGCGTCGGTGAACACCTGCAGGATGCGGGCGTCGACGTCGGCGACGACACCGAGCAGGTCCTTGCGGGCCGTCTTGACGTCCTCAAGCTGTGTGGACAGGAAGTTGTACCGCTCCTCGAGCGCGGCGAACTCCTCGAGCGCGAGCGGGTTCACTCGACCGAGGGTGGCGAGGTCCTTCTCGGCGCGCTTGGCCCGCCGTTCCTGAGTGGCGCGGTCGTAGGGCATCGGTGCCGGCGCGACCACCTGCTCGCCCCGCTCCTTCGCCTGCTCGTACTCGGCGATCTCGAGCTCGGGCGGCGGCAGCGGCACGTCGGGACCGTACTCGGCGACCAGGTCGTCGAGGCCGATGGCGTGCTGTTCGGAGATCGCGGCCTCGAGCTGTTCGATGCGGGTCGCGGCCTGCGCGCGGGCCACCTCGTCCCGGTGCACGGCATCGGTGAGCGCGGTCAGCTGCGCGGTCAACTGCCGGACCCGTTCCTTGACCGCCTCGACCTGCGTGGCGCGCTCGGCCCGTTGACGGGTCAGGTCGTCGCGATGGGCAAGGGCGGCGGCGACGACGGTGTCGAGATGCGCGGCGACCTTCACACCGGATGCGGCGACGGCAGCCGCGACGGCGGCGGCGTTCTTCCGTGCCGCCATCGCCCGTTCGGCGCGCGCCCGCGCCTCCCGTTCGGCCCTGGCCGCGCGACGCAGCGAATCCGCCTTGCCGCGAACGGATTCCGCTCGTTCCTCCGCGGTCCGCAGGGACAGGCGGGACTCGACCTCCACCGCCCGCACCTCCGCAAGCGCCGCGGACGCCGCCTCCCGTTCGCTGCTGTCGATCACGGTGTTGGCGCCCGGCCCGCCGGACTGCTCCTGCTGGGCGAGCGTCAACCGCTCCTCGAGGTCCCGCAGGGACGCGATCGCGTCCTCCCGACCGGATTCGGCGGCGGCACGCTGCGCGGCGAGCCGATCCGACTCGGCGTGCGCGGCGCGGGCCACCTGCCCGAGGCGGCCGAGCTGCTCGTAGATCGCGGACATCGCCGCATCGGATTCGTGCAGCGCGGCGAGGGCATGCTCGGCGGTCTCGGCGCGATCCCCGTGCTCTGCGCGGGCGCCGGCCAGCGCGGCGGTCAGTTCCTCGGATCGCCGCTCGGCATCGGCGAGCGACGCCGTCGAGGCGTCAATGGCCGACTGCACCTCAAGGGTCGACGGCCTGCGGTCCGATCCGCCGATCACCCAGCCCGCACCGACGAGGTCGCCGGTCCGAGTGACCGCCCGCCACCGCGGGTGCGCGGCAACGACATCCGTAGCCGTCGCGATGTCGTCGACGACCAGCACCGCTCCGAGCAGCGCGGTGAGCGCGCCGCGCAGCGACGCCGGGTGCTCGACCAGGTCGAGCGCGGCTCGGGCGGCAGACGGCGGGGTCGGGTCGCCGCCGGGCGCCGGGGTGTGCGTGACGACGAGGGCTGCCCGACCGCCGTCGGCCCGCTCGAGTGCGTCGACGGCCGCGTGCGCCGCGTCGAGGGATTCGGCGGCCACCGCGTCGGCCGCCGGACCGAGCGCCGCGGCGATCGCCGCCTCGTAGCCCGCGGCGATCCGCACCTGCCCGGCCAGCGGACCGATGAGGCCGTCGCCGGACCGGTTCTCGAGCAGCCACGCTGCGCCGTCCTTCTGCTGCAGGCCGATCGCGAGCGCCTCGATCCGGGCGCGCAGCGACGCGACCTCCTGACCCGAGGCGCGCTCGGCGTCCTGCAGTTCGGTGACCCGCGCCGTCGCCGACTCGAGCGCCGCGACGGACCGCTCGTGGTGCGAGTCCAGCCCGAGTTCGCCCGCGTCGAGTTCGTCGACCCGCTCCTGCACGGACTCGAACTCCGCCTGTGCGGCGTCCCCGCGGGCGCGGGCGTCGTCGATCGCGAGTGTCAGGCGGGCCACCTCGGCGTCCACCGAGTCGGCGCGGGTGCGCAGCGTGTCCACCTGGCCGGTCAGCCGGGCCAGGCCCTCACGCCGGTCGGCGACCGCACGCACCGCCGCCATGTGGGCGCGTTCGGCATCGGCCGCCGCCTCCTCGTACTCGGCGAGGGTGTCCTGCGCGGCGTCGAGGGTGGCGCGCGCGATCTCCACGGCCTCCTGCAGTTCCAGCTCCTCGGCGGCGACCCGCTCGGCCTGCTCGTCCAGCTGATCGGGGTCCTGGCCCCGATGCGCCACCGGATCCTCGTCGAGGTGCCGGGCCCGTTCGGTCGCGATCCGGACGGTGGCGCCGACCCGCTCGGCGAGCGCGGACAGCTGGAACCAGGTCTGCGCGGCGGCCTCCGCGCCGGGGGTGAGCCGGGCAAGGGCCTGCTCGTGGGCGCCGAGTTCGGTGCTCGCCTCCTCCAGGTCGCCCTGCACGTGCTCCTGTTGGGCCCTGGCGATGGCCTCGTTCTCGGACTGCGAGGCCAGCTCGGTGCGCCGGGTCACCAGATCGTCGGCCGCGAGCCGGAGCCGGGCGTCGCGCAGGTCGGCCTGCACGGTCTGCGCGCGGCGTGCCACCTCGGCCTGCCTGCCGAGCGGTTTGAGCTGGCGCCGCAGTTCGGTGGTCAGGTCGGTCAGCCGGGCCAGGTTGGCCTGCATCGAGTCGAGCTTGCGGACCGCCTTTTCCTTGCGTTTGCGGTGCTTGAGGACGCCCGCGGCCTCCTCGATGAACGCGCGGCGGTCCTCGGGCCGGGACTCCAGGATCGCCGCGAGGCGGCCCTGCCCGACGATGACGTGCATCTCCCTGCCGATTCCGGAATCGGACAACAGTTCCTGCACGTCCATCAACCGGCAGGAGGTGCCGTTGATCTCGTACTCGCCCGCGCCGTCGCGGAACATCCGCCGGGTGACGGACACCTCCGAGTACTCGATCGGGAGGGCGCCGTCGCTGTTGTCGATCGTCAAGGTCACCTCGGCACGGCCGAGCGCGGCCCGGCCGCTGGTGCCGGCGAAGATGACGTCCTCCATCTTGCCGCCGCGCAACGCCTTGGCGCCCTGCTCGCCCATCACCCAGGTCAACGCGTCGAGAATGTTCGACTTGCCGGACCCGTTCGGTCCGACGACGCAGGTGATGCCCGGCTCGAAACGCAGAGTCGTCGCGGAGGCGAAGGACTTGAATCCTTTCAGCGTCAGACTCTTGAGATGCACAGCCGATGAGATTACGGCACCACACCGACCGATTCCGCCACCCCGCGCCAGGACCGCGGGCTACCCGTGCGGGCAACCGACGGTGAATCGGGCGCCGAACGGGTCGGTGATCTCGGCGATCCGGCCGTAGATCATGTCCGCGGCGTCCTCCGCGGTCCCACCGCAGGCCCGCGCCGCCGCGACCGCCGCGTCCGCGTCGTCGACCTGGAACAGCGTGCCCCACGCCGAGGTGGCGGCGCTCGGGTCGCCGGCGATGCCGCCGATCTCGTGTCCGTCGGGCCTGCGCAGGAAGGTGAAGTCCATGTCCGGCATGTCCTCGTTCCCGTCCAGGGTGAAGTCGAACACCGCGGCGTAGAAGTCGCGGGCGGCGCCGGGGTCGGGGGTCACCAGGTCGTTGCGCAGCAGTGCGCCCGCCTCGTTCACCAGTTCGCAGCCGACGTGCGCCCGCCCCTGCCACAGCCCGACCTGCGCGCCGGACGGGTCGCGGACGATCGCCATCCGCCCCTGGTCCATCACGTCCATCGGGTCCACCAGCAGCTCGCCGCCGTGGTCCCGGCAGCGCGCGACGGTGGTGTCGAGGTCGTCCGTCGCCAGATACACGCTCCACCAGAAGTCCGACGCGGCTGGATCCGGGTTCGGCATCATCGCCGCGACCTTCTTCCCTCCGACCAGGCACATCGTGTACCGGCCGTATTCCTCGGGACCGACGTCGAACTCCCAGCCGAGGACCGCGCCGTAGAACGACATCGCGCGATCCAGGTCGGGGATTCCAAGATCGATCCAGGTGGGGGTGCCGAGCGGCTGGTTGGTGGTGATCGTGCTCATCGCTGCTCCTCGGGGGTTGCATCGACAGCGGGCCGACCCGGGGCCGGCGACCGGCGGACCGTCCCAGCCTCCATCGTCGACGGCCCCGGCGCCAGCCGAGCCGGGCGGGGGCACCGGGTCCGCGGTCCGCACCCGTGCCCTAGGCTGCCGCCAGTGATCGATGGTGCGGCGCAGGCCGCAATGCGTGGCGACGTGGACGTCCCCGAGAAGGGGTTGCGGGCGGGGGCGTTGACCCTCGCCTCGAGTGTGGCGATCGGGGTCGCGTCGGCGGGACCCGCCTACAGCATCGCCGCGACCCTGGGGCTGATGGTCGCTGCGGTCGGGTTGCAGGCGCCGATCGTCGCGCTGCTGGCGTTCGTTCCGATCCTGTTCGCGGCGTTCGGGTATCAGCAACTCAACCGCGCCGACCCCGACTGCGGCACCACGTTCGTGTGGGCGACCCGGGCGTTCGGGCCGGCCTGGGGCTGGATGGCAGGCTGGGCCATCGTCGTCGCTGATGTCCTGGTGATGGCGAGCATGGCGCAGGTGGCGGGCCAGTACACGTTCCTGCTGTTCGGCGCGGACGGCATCGGACACGACCCGACCCACGTCGCGGTGCTGGTCCTGGGTGTCGCGTTCATGCTCGCGATGACGTGGCTGTGCTTCCGCGGGATCGAACTGTCCGCCCGGATCCAGTCGGTGCTGCTGACGGTCGAGTTCGTCGCGCTCGTCGTGTTCGCGGCGGTGGCCCTGGTCCGGGTCTGGATCGGCCGCGCCGGGGAGGCCTCGATGACACCGCAGTGGAGCTGGTTCAACCCGTTCGAGATCGGCTCGTTCTCCACCTTCGTCAACGCAATCCTGCTGATGGTGTTCATCTACTGGGGCTGGGACTCGGTGGTCTCGGTCAACGAGGAGACCGTGGACTCCCGGCGCACCCCCGGCCGGTCCGCGGTCATCTCCACGATCGTCCTAGTCGCGCTGTACGTGCTGGTGACGATCGCCGCGCAGTCCTTTGCTGGCGTGTCGGCCGAGGGCACCGGACTCGCCAACCCCGACCACTTCGACGACTTCTTCGCCGCGCTCGGCACCGCGGTGTTCGGGGACGGACCGCTCGGGGTGTTCGCCGTGCACGTGCTGCTGCTGATGATCCTCACCTCGGCGGTCGCCTCGACGCAGACGACGATCCTGCCGACCGCGCGGACCACCCTGGCGATGGGCGTGTTCAAGGCGCTGCCCGCGACCTTCGCGACCGTGCACCCGCGGTTCCGGACCCCGACGGTGTCGACCCTCGCGATGGGCGGGGTGTCCGCCGTCCTCTACGTGGTGTTCAACTTCCTCGCCGCGGGCGACCTGATCTACGACTCCGTCGCCGCGATCGGTATCGCGGTCGGCTTCTACTACGGGATGACGGGCCTGGCCTGCGCCTGGCTGTACCGCGCCGACCTGCGGGCCGGTGGCCGCGAGCGGTGGATGCGGGTGCTCCTTCCGCTGGCGGGCGGGGCGATGCTGGTGTTTGCCGCGGCGTGGACGGCCGTGACCTCGTTTGCCGCGGACTACGGCGAGACGTACTGGACGCTGCCGTTCGCGCCGCACTGGCAGGTCGGCGGGGTGTTCCTGATCGGGGTCGGTTCGATGGCGATCGGCCTGCCACTGATGTGGTGGTGCCGGCGCCGCGAGCCCGCGTTCTTCGACGGCGACACCATCGACCGCGGACTCCCCAACTCCCCGAAACGTTGAACGGGGGTTCATGTGTCATCCGGCGTCCGGACTTGACACATGAACCCCCGTTCACTGCAGGGCGGCGGGGTCAGAGAATGGCGAACGCCACGATCAGGCCGAGCGCCACGTGGGCGGCGGCGACGACGAGGACCTCCGGTGTGAACCGCTCCCGGTCGAGCACCTCACCGATGTCGATGGCGGTGACGAGCTCAACAAGGCGAACCGAGATGACCTGGGCGGCGATGCCGACGAGCCCGAACACGGCGCTGTAGATCAGGCCCTCGACGAGCTTGCCGGACGAGGCGTAGATCGCGAGCACGATGATGAGCGCCATGCTCACCATCCCGGACGCGGTCACGACCGCCGCGTTCGGCCTGCCCGCCCGCACCAGGTCGCGGAGCTTGCCTGGGGTGGTCCAGTCGATCGCGAAGAAGCCGAGCACCATCAGGGCGAGGCCGAGGATCGCGTACAGCACGATCGCGGACACCCCGCGGCCGAGGGTGGACCAGTAGTCGCTGCCGAGGGCTACCACCGCAGTGGTCATCGAGGTACTCCGTTCATCGGGTGGGTGAGGTACTTCCTGGGTCAGGGCTGCGGGATGCGGTGCGGCACGAAGGCGGCGCCGTCATCGGTGACCAGGCCCGCGGTCTCCCGGATGCCGAGCCCGGCCGCCTCGTCACCGACGATCCACGCGCCGAGCGCGGGCCGCATCCCGTCGAATGCGGGGAGCGGGTCGAGCAACTGATACACGAACCCCTCCTCCCCGTAGATGCCGCCGGTCGCGGTGTCCATGCCCGCACCGACGATCGACACGTTGGCACCCTCGCGGCCGAGCTTCGGCTTGCGCACGTACTCGGTCAGCTCGTGCGGGTCGTCGAGGTAGGCGGGCAGCAGGTTCGGGTGCCCGGGGTACATCTCCCACAGCACGGCGAGGATCGCCTTGTTGCTCAGGATCGCCTTCCACAGCGGCTCCACCCACAGCGTCTCCGGCAGGAGTTCGAGTGCGCGCCTTCCGAACTCGTCGTCGAGGATCCACTCCCACGGATACAGCTTGAACAGGCTGGAGATCGGCGCCTCCTCGAGGTCGACGAACCGGTGCAGGTCGGCGTCGAAGCCGACCTCCTCGATCGCGAGGGCGACGGTGTCCAGCCCCGCCTCGGCGGCGCATTCCTGCATGTAGGCGACGGTGACATTGTCCTCGCCGCTGAGGTCGGCGCTCGACCACGCGAGATGCAGTTCGGCACTGGGAAGCTGGGAACGGATCTCGGCCCAGCGCGCAACCAGCTTCTCGTGCAGGGAGTTCCACTGATCGTCGCCGGGGTGGGTGTCGGTCAGCCAGTGCCACTGCAGGATCGACGCCTCCAACAGCGTCGTCGGGGTGTCCGCGTTGTACTCGAGCAGCTTCGCCGGGCGCCGCGCGTCGTACCGGAGGTCGAAACGGCCGTACACGTGCGGGTCGCCGCGGCGCCAGGATTCAGCGATCGGTTCCCACGTCCACTCCGGCAGCCCGAAGTCGCGGTACCGCTCGGTGAGGATGACGTGGTCGACGGCCTTCAGGCACATCGAGTGCAGCAGTTCGACGTCCGCCTCCAGCGCGAGGATCTCGTCCATGTCGAACTCGTAGTGCACGGATTCGTCCCAGTAGGGCCGGTCGGTGCCGTCCGCCATCCGGGCGGGCGTGCCGAACACCATGCCCTGCGCGGCGACGGTTTCCCGCCAGCCCGGCCGCGGGGTGCTGCGGACGCGGCGCATCAGGTGCCGACGCTTCCGGAGCTCTTGCTACCGAACCCGCCGCGCTGGACCGTGGTGCCGGACTTGGTCTTGATGGTGGTTCCCTTCGGGGTGACGACGGTGCCGCCGGACACCTTGGTGCCGACCGGTCCGCTCTTCCCGCCGTAGTAGTAGCGGTAGGTCGACCCGGCGTAGATGAACATCCCCGCCGACGAACCGGAGCCGGGTGTGCCCGTGGTGCAGTAGGACTCGTCGACGACGACCTCGGTGTCGGGGTCGATGCAGGTGGCCTCGACCTCGTCCGATGAGAGCACCGAGTAGCCGAGCGCGACCAACCCGACGATGCCGACGACGGCGACGCCGCCGATCATCGCCTTGCGCCGGGTCCGACGCTTCGCTTCGTCCTTCTCCGCCTGCTCGGCGGCCAACCTGTCCTGCTCCTCGCGGGCGCGGCGGGCCTTGTCGCGGGCGCGGGCCTCGCCGACGGTCGGCGGGCGCGGCGTGGTCGTTCCCGGGTCCTGACGGCGGATGCGTCCCGCAGCGGGCCGGGCCTCGCCGTCGTCACCGGCGCCGGTGCGCGGGTCCTGCTCGTCGGGTCCCATCGACCCCTCCCCCTCGTGTGTCGGTGTCCGCAGCCGACCCTAGGCCACCGGGCCCCGCGGCCCGCGCGGCACCCCCGACCGCCGCCGCAGCGGACGGCCGGGTCAGCGCTCGACGAATCCGACCAGGTTCCCGGCCGCGTCCGACCAGCTCTCGACGACCAGGTCGACGACGCCGGGCGTCGAGCCCGAGGTCAGCAGGTCCAGCAGCCGCTCGCAGTCCCGCCGCGAGCCCTCGGCGATCACCAGGACCCGGCCGTCGGGGCGGTTGGTCGCGTGCCCGACCAGGCCCAGTTCGAGTGCACGCGAGCGGGTCCACCACCGGAAGCCGACACCCTGCACAGTGCCGTGCACCCAGGCCGTCAGCCGGACCCGCTGCGCGTCCACGCCGTCCACTCTCAGGGTGCCGGCGTGAGACGGTGCACGGTGCCGTCGAAACCGGTGGTGTACAGCGACGTCGCGTCCCAGCCCTCGCCCTCGCCGAACCGGACGGACGAGGTGAGCGGCAACCCGGACGCGAGCTCGCAGGTGTCCCCGGTCGCGGGGTCGAGACGCACCACCGTGCCAGCGCCACCCAGCGCCATGTAGATCCGGCCGTCGGAGTCGACGGTCAGGTCGTCACCCGCGTTGGTGTGGCCGTTCCCCGGCAGGGTGAACGTGGTGGCGTCACCGGTCAGGTCCGCGGCGTCGAGGACGTGGATCTCGGTGCGCTTGTCGAAGGTGTTGCCGACATATACCCGTGAACCGGCCGTGACGAGGCCGTTCGCGGAGCCGACGTCCGTGCGGACCCGTTCGGCGTCCGTCTCCCCCTCCGGGATCCGGATCAGGCCCGGGTCGTTGCCGAGGGCCTGGGTGACGAGGAGGTCGCCGTCGGCCAGTATGGCGAGGCCGTTCGGCATCGTCAGCCCCTCGGCGAGGGTGGTGCGGTCCGCGCCGTCCAGGCTCACCGACTCGACGGTGCCGTTGGTTCCGTTGTAGAGGCCGGCCATCACGTTGTTGCCGGTGGTGAACACCACCCGATCGCCGTCGACGACGAGTCCGCCGGGCGACGCGACGCCGGACACCAGCGTGCCCTTGTCGCCCTTGGGCGTCAGCGTGCGGATCGCGCCCTCGCCGAGGGCCGGGCTCTCCGACAGCAGCATCCGTCCCCCGTCGAACGCCAGGTTCTCCAGGACCCCGAATCCGCTCGCGACGGTGTCGACCGTCCACGGCGTGCAGGCGGGTGCCGCGGCGGGGGCGGCGGGGGTGGACGCGACAGCGGGCGCGGGCACGGCCGTCGACTGCGGCGCCGTGGTCGTTGTCGGGGCCGCGGCGGTGGTGGTCGCGGCAGGCGCACCGGGCAGCTGCGGCAGCGCGGGCAACGACGGAAGCGGCGGCAGGGCGGGGAGTTCCACCTCCAACTCGGGCAGCTGCACCTGCGGGATCGGCAGCGTGCTCGTCGGTGCGGACGACGGCGTCGGAGTGGGCGACGGCGTGACCGGGGTCGGCGTGACCGGGGCGGGCTGTGCGGCGGCCAGTGGTGCACCGGCGACCACGCCGGCGACCACCGCGCCGACCATCGCAACGCGGGACAGAGTCATGGCGCCCATCAGATCACGAATCGGTTTCAATCGAAAGCCGAACGACGGTGCCGCTTTTCAGCGTGCGACCGACCGTGCAGACCTTGTCGATCGACTTCTCGACGACGGTGATCAGCCGCTGCTGGGCCTCCGCGTCGAGTTCGCTGAGATCGAGCTCGAGCACCTCCTCGAGCACCGGGTACACCTCGTTCTCCCGGTCGGCGGCGCCGGAAACCCGCACCGTGGCGTCGTAGTTGTCGCCGAGCCTGCGCGAGAGCGGCAGATCGGAGCTCATCCCGCTGCACGCCGCGAGCGCGATCTTCAGCAGCTCGCCCGGCGTGAACACGCCCTCGACCGACTCGGAGCCGATCAGCACCTCCGCGCCACGTGAGCTGCGGCCGGTGTAGCGGCGGGTGCCGGTGCGCTCGACCCACAAGTCGGTCGCGGCGGGGGCGGTCTCGGGGCTCTGGTCGGTCATGGCCCAATCCTGCCATTGCCGTCCCTGGCCCGGACGCGGACCCGTCCCCTCATTCCTGGAACCGATAGCCCATCCCCGGTTCGGTGATCAGATGGCGGGGAGTGGACGGGTCGTCCTCGAGTTTGCGGCGAAGTTGCGCGAGATACACGCGCAGGTAGTGCGTTTCGGTCGCATACGCCGGGCCCCACACCTCGCGCAGCAGTTCCTTCTGCCCGACGAGCTTGCCCTTGTTGCGCACCAGCATCTCAAGCATGCCCCACTCGGTCGGCGTCAGGTGGACCTCCCGGTCCCCCTTGGTCACCTTCTTCGCGGCCAGGTCCACCGTGAACGAGTCGGTGACGACGACCGGGACGCCGACGTCCGCGGCCGCGGTGCCGCGCCGGACCGCCGCACGCAGCCGGGCCAGGAACTCGTCCATGCCAAACGGCTTGGTGACGTAGTCGTCGGCGCCCGCGTCGAGCGCGGCCACCTTGTCCGACGAATCGGTCCGCGCGGACAGCACGATCACCGGAACGGTGGTCCACCCGCGCAGCCCGGCGAGCACCTCGATGCCGTCCATGTCCGGCAGGCCGAGGTCGAGGACGATCACCTCCGGGTGCCGTTCGGCGGCCGCCCGCAGCGCCGCCGCCCCGTTGGCGGCCGTGGTCACCTCGTAGCCGCGCACACTCAGGTTGATCCGCAACGCACGCAGGATCTGCGGTTCGTCGTCGATCACCAATATCCGTGTCACTCAGTCAGCCTTCCCGATTCCCGCAAGATCCACCACCATCGTCAGTCCGCCGCCCGGGGTGTCGGTGGCGGTGACGCTGCCGCCCATCGCGTCGACGAAGCCGCGCACCACCGACAATCCGAGCCCGACCCCGGTGGTGGTGTCCCGATCGCCGAGTCGCTGGAAGGAGTCGAACATCTGCTCCTCCGACCCGCGGGCGATCCCGGGCCCGTTGTCCGCCACCGTGATCAGCACCCGGTCCGCGACCGCGGCGGCGCCGATACGCACCACCGTGTCCGGCGCGTACCGCAACGCGTTGTCCACCAGGTTCGCCACCACCCGTTCCAGCAGGCCGCCGTCCGCCATGACGGCATGCGCGCCGACCTCGACCCGCACCCGGTCCCCCACCGTCCGTGCGGATCCGACGGCGGTGCCGACCCCGACGCCGACGAGCGCGCGGTGCACCACCTCGTCGAGGTACACCGGGCGCAGCGCCGGGCGCACCACCCCGGCCGCGAGCCGCGACGAGTCGAGCAGGTTGCCGACGAGGTTGGTCAGCTGATCGGTCGACTCCTCCACCGTGGCAAGCAGTTCCGCGGTGTCCTCGGGCGAGAACTCGACGTCGTCGCTGCGCAGGCTCGACACCGCGGCCTTCACCGCGGCCAGCGGGGTGCGCAGGTCGTGGCTCACCGCAGCGAGCAGTGCCCTGCGCAACCGATCGGCCTCGGCCAGCGCCCGTGCCGCACTGGCCTCGGCGGCCAACTGTTCCTGCCGGATCAGCCCGACCGCCTGATTCGCGACTGCGGTGAGCACCCGCCGGTCCCTGGCGGCGACCTCGGCGCCGCGGAGCACCAACGCGTACTCGTCGACCTCGCAGACGGTGTCCGCGTCCTCAATCCCGCAGGGCGGCTCGTCCCCGACCGCGCTGACGACGCCGCTCGTGCGGTGCAGGACGGCGACCGCCCGCTGCCCGTAGGTTTCCCGCACCTTCCCCAGCAGCGCAGGCAGGTCGGCGCCGCGGAGGACGGAGCCGGCGAACAGCGCAAGCAGTTCCGCCTCCTGCGACGCCCGGCGCGCCTCGCGAGCCCGCTTCGCGGCCTCGTCGACGAGCACCGCGACCGCGACCGCGACGACCAGCAGCACCACGGTGGTGATGAAGTTGTCGGGTTCGGCGATCGTGAAGCTGCGCAGCGGTGGCGTGAAGAAGTAATTCAGCAGCAACCCGGAGATCAACGCCGACAGCACCGCCGGCGCGACACCGCCGAGCAGCGCGACGACGAGCACCACGATGAAGAACAGTGCGCTCTCGCCACCGACCTCGAATCGGGTGTTCACCGCCCACATCAGCAAGGCCGCGGCCGACGGGACGAGCAGCGCCGCGATCCACGACACCGCGCGGCGCGGTCGGGAGCCCCCCGCCAGCCAGCGGCGGGACGGCGTTGTCTCGCCGTGGGTGACCATGTGCACGTCGATCCCGCCGGACCGTTGGACGACGGTGGCGCCGATGCCCTCGTCGACGATCCGCGCCCACCGGGACCGACGCGAGGTGCCGAGCACCAGCTGCGTCGCGTTCGCGGAGCGGGCGAAGTCGAGCAGGGTGGCGGGGACGTCGTCGCCGACGACGCTGTGCAGGGTGGCACCGATGCTCGCGGCGAGCCGGCGTACCTTCCCCATCTCCGCCGCCGACACCCCGGCCAGTCCGTCACCGCGGACCACGTGCACGACCATCAGTTCGGCGCTGGCCTTCGACGCGATCCGGCTGGCCCTGCGGATCAGGGTGTCGGACTCCGGACCGCCGGTGACCGCGACAACCACTCGTTCCCTGGCCTCCCAGGTATCGGTGATCGCGTTCTCCGCGCGATACTTCGCGAGCGCGGCGTCCACCTGGTCGGCGACCCAGAGCAGCGCCAGTTCCCGCAGCGCGGTGAGGTTTCCGCGCCGGAAGTAGTTACTCAACGCCGCGTCGACCTTCTCCGCCGCGTACACGTTCCCGTGGGACAGCCTGCGCCGCAACGCCTCCGGAGTGATGTCCACCAGCTCGACCTGGGTGGCGCCGCGCACCACCGCGTCGGGAAGCGTCTCCCGCTGCACGACCCCGGTGATCTGCTGCACCACGTCGTTCAACGATTCGAGGTGCTGGACGTTCACGGTGGAGAGCACGTCGATGCCCGCGGCGAGCAGTTCCTCGACGTCCTGCCACCGCTTCTCGTTGCGGCTGCCCGGGGTGTTGGTGTGCGCGAGCTCGTCGACGAGGACGAGCGCCGGGCGCCTGCGCAGCACCGCGTCGACGTCCAGCTCCCCCATCCGGGTGCCCCGGTATTCGACGAGCCGCGGCGGGACGAGCTCCAGATCACCGATCTGCGCCGCGGTGCGGGCGCGGCCGTGGGTCTCCACCACGGCCACGACCACATCGGTGCCTCGCTCCCGCCGCCGGTGCGCCTCGCCGAGCATCGCGTACGTCTTCCCGACGCCCGGCGCGGCGCCGAGGTAGATCCGGAGCTCGCCCCGGCGGGGGGCGGTGTCGCTGTCACTCACCCCGCCATCATCCACCCGCGGGCACGCAATCCGGCGCCGTCAAGCCAAGCGCGAGGTTCAGTTCCAGCACGTTCACCCGCTCCGCGCCAAGGAAGCCCAGTTGGCGGCCCTCGGTGTGCTCGCGGACCAGCTCGCGCACCCTGTCCTCGCCGAGCCCGGTCGCCGTCGCCACCCGCGGCACCTGCAGGGCCGCGTACTCCGGGCTGATGTGCGGGTCGATGCCGGACCCGGAGCCGGTCACCGCGTCGACGGGCACCCGGTCGGGCGAGATGCCTTCCCGGTCGGCGATCGCCGCGCGGCGGGCCTCCGCGAACTCGGCGAGCAGCTCACTGCTCGGCCCCTGGTTGGTGGGCAGCGCGGCGGCCGGATCACTGACCGCGAACGGGTCCGTGTCGGCAACCGACCCGGTCACCCTGGCGTGGAAGAACGGGTCCGGCTCGCCGGCACCGACCTGCGGGTCGAGCCCGACCCACCGGCTGCCGACCACGCAGCCGTTGCCATCGCGGACCGGGGAGCCTTCCGCCGAGCCGGGGGCGAGCCTGCCGACCCCCCACACCGCGGCCGGATACAGGATCCCGAGGATCGCGGTCAACGTGAGCAGCACCGCAAGCCCGGCGCCCACCTGGCGCACCAATCCGATCGTGAATCGCATCGTCACTCACCCCATCCCGGGAATCAGTCGGACCACAAGGTCGATCAGCCAGATGCCGATGAACGGCGTGATCACACCTCCGAGCCCGTACACCAACAAGTTTCGGCCGAGCAGCGTCGATGCCGTCGCGGGCCGGTATCGGACGCCCTTGAGAGCCAACGGGATCAGTCCGACAATGACCAGCGCATTGAAGATGACCGCGGACACGATCGCCGACTCCGGCGTCGCCAGTCGCATGATGTTGAGCGTGTCCAGCTGCGGGTAGATCACGCTGAACAGGGCAGGCAGGATCGCGAAGTACTTCGCGAGATCGTTGGCCAGCGAGAACGTGGTCAGCGCACCGCGGGTGATCAACAGTTGCTTGCCGATCTCGACGACCTCGATCAGCTTCGTCGGATCGGAGTCCAGGTCCACCATGTTCCCGGCCTCCTTCGCGGCCGAGGTGCCGGTGTTCATCGCGACACCCACGTCGGCCTGCGCGAGGGCAGGTGCGTCGTTGGTGCCGTCACCGGTCATCGCGACCAGGCGGCCACCGCTCTGCTCCCGGCGGATCAGTTCGAGCTTATCCTCGGGTGTCGCCTCGGCGAGGAAGTCGTCGACGCCAGCCTCGTCCGCAATGGCCTTGGCCGTCAACGGATTGTCGCCGGTCACCATCACGGTGCGGATGCCCATCGCCCGGAGCTGGGCGAACCGTTCCGCGATGCCGGGCTTGACGACGTCGGAGAGCCGGACGACACCGAGCACCCGGACCGTGTCCCCGATCGCGACCGCGACGACGAGGGGGGTGCCGCCACCCGACGCGATGTCGTTGACCGTGTCGGTCACCTCGGTCGGGGCGAGGCCGCTCTGCGACCGAACCCAGAGCAGGACCGCGTCGCTCGCCCCCTTCCGGATCCGCGTCACCCCGTCCGGGCCAGCCAGATCCAGGCCGCTCATCCGGGTCTGCGCGGTGAACGGCACGAACTCGGAATCCTTCTCGCCCGCGGTCGCCTCGGGTGACAGCCCGAACTCGGCGACGCACAGGTCGACGATGCTGCGTCCCTCCGGGGTGCCGTCGGCGAGGCTGGACAGCCGGGCGGCGGCGGCGAGCTGGTCCGCGTCGACGCCGGGCGCCGGGTACAGGGCGGTCGCGCGGCGGTTACCGAACGTGATGGTGCCGGTCTTGTCCATCAGCAGGGTGTCGATGTCGCCTGCGGCCTCGACTGCGCGGCCGGACATGGCGAGCACATTGCGCTGCACGAGCCGGTCCATGCCCGCGATGCCGATCGCGGACAGCAGCGCCCCGATCGTGGTCGGGATCAGGCAGACGAGCAGCGCGATCAGCTTGACCGGGTCCAGCGCATGCCCCGCGTACAGGCCCATCGGCCCGATCGCGACCACGGCGAGCAGGAAGATGATCGTCAGCGAGGCGAGCAGGATGTTCAGCGCGATCTCGTTCGGCGTCTTCTGCCGGGCCGCGCCCTCGACGAGCGCGATCATCCGGTCGACGAAGGACTCACCCGGCGCGGCGGTGATCTCGACGACGATCCGGTCCGACAGCACCACGGTGCCGCCGGTGACCGCGCAGCGATCGCCGCCGGATTCGCGGACGACGGGGGCGGATTCGCCGGTGATCGCGGACTCGTCGACGGTGGCGATGCCCTCGACCACGTCACCGTCGCCGGGGATCACCTCCCCCGCGACCACCACGACGCGGTCCCCGACCCGCAGCTCGGTGCCGGGCACCGATTCGATCGTTCCGCTTCCGGTGATCCGGTGGGCGGTGGTGTCCTGCTTGACCTTCCGCAGGCTCGCGGCCTGCGCCTTGCCGCGGCCCTCGGCGACGGATTCGGCGAGGTTGGCGAACAGGATGGTGAACCACAGCCACGCGGCAACCAGCCACGAGAACACCGACGGGTCGGCGATCGCCATCACGGTGGTCACCACCGAGCCGACGAGCACCACGAACATGACCGGGTTGCGGGCCAGGTGGCGGGGGTCAAGCTTGCCGACCGCGCCGGGCAGCGCGGTGATCAGCTGACGGGGGTCGAAGATGCCCGCCTTGACCGGCGACGGATCGCCGTCGACGTCGGGGGCGGGCCGGGGGCGTTCGGTGGTGTGCACGCTCATTGCAGTGCCTCCGCGATCGGGCCCAGTGCGAGGGCCGGGAAGAAGGTGAGTGCCGCGACGAGAACGACGGTGCCGGTGAGCAGTCCGGCGAACATCGGTCCGGCGGTGGGCAGGGTGCCCGTGGTCGGTTCGGAACGTCGCTGCGCGGCAAGCGATCCGGCGAGGGCGAGAACGAAGATGATCGGCAGGAACCGGCCGAGCAGCATGCACACGCCGAGCGAGGACTGGAACCAGTCGCTGGTGACGGTGAGGCCGCCGAATGCGCTGCCGTTGTTGTTCGACGCCGACGCGTACGCGTACAGCACCTCGGAGAACCCGTGGATCGCCTGCGGGGTGCCCGGGTCGCCGGAGTTGCCGAGGTACCCGGTCGTCGAGCCCAGGATCACCGTGATCGACGTGCCGATCAGGACCAGCGCCGGCATCACCAGCACCGACAGGGCCGCGAGGGTGATCTCCCGTCTGCCGAGCTTCTTGCCGAGGAATTCCGGGGTGCGCCCGACGAGCAGGCCGCCGACGAACACCGCGACGATCGCGAGCACCAGGATGCCGTACAGGCCGGTGCCGACGCCGCCGGGGGCGATCTCGCCGAGCAGCATGTTCAGCAGCACCGCGCCACCGCCGAGCGGGGACATGCTGTCGTGGGCGGAGTTGACCGCGCCGGTGGAGGTGCCGGTGGTGGAGACGGCGAACAGGGCGCTGCCGGGAATACCGAACCGGACCTCCTTGCCCTCCATCATTCCGCCGGCCGCGGTCGCGGCGACGCCACGGGTGCCGGACTCGGCGGCGAGCACCACCGCGAGCAGCGCCGCCCACAGGCCCGCCATCACCGCGAGGACCGTCAGGCCCTGCTTCCGATCGCCGACCATCGTGCCGAAGGTCCGGGTCAGGGACACCGGGATCAGCAGGATCGCGAGGATCTCGACGACGTTCGAGAGCGGGGTGGGGTTCTCGAAGGGATGCGCGGAGTTCGCGGCGAGGATGCCGCCGCCGTTGGTGCCGAGTTCCTTGATCGCCTCCTGCGATGCGACGGGCGCGAGCGCATTAGTGACGGCGGCGCCGTCGAGGCCGGTCGAGGTGAACCCGGTTCGGTAGGACTGGACCACGCCCTGGCTGAGCAGAACCAGCGCGATCAGGAACGAGATCGGCAGCAGGATGCGCAGGCAGCCGCGGGTCAGGTCGACCCAGAAGTTGCCGATCTCGCCGCCGCGGGTGACGCGGACGAAGCCGCGGATCAGAGCGATCGCGACCGCCATGCCAACGGCTGCCGACACGAAGTTCTGCACCGCGAGCCCGAGCGACTGGGTGAGGTGGCTCATCGTCGTCTCGGGGGTGTACGACTGCCAGTTGGTGTTCGCGACGAACGACGCCGCGGTGTTGAACGCCATCGCCGGGCTGACGCCCTCGAGGCCCGCGCCGAGCGGCAGCACCCCCTGGACCCGCTGCAGGAAGTACAGGAACAGGGTGCTCGCGGCGGAGAAGCCGAGCAGCGACGCCGCGTAGCCGAACCAGGTCTGCTCGGTGTGGAAGTTGATCCGGCAGAGCCGGTACAGGATCGTTTCGATCCGTAGGTCGCGGGACCGGTCGGTGTCGTACACCTTCGCCATGTAGTCACCGACGGGGACGTACAGGATCGCAAGGACGCCAAGCACGAACGCGATCTGCAGTCCCGCTGCGAGTGCGGGATTCACCTAGAACCTCTCGGGGTCGACGAGCGCGACGAGCAGATAGATCACCAGGGCGGCCGCGAGCGCGATCAGCACGACACTCAGCAGGCCGGCCGCCGTCACCGGACCTTCTTCGTCTGCAGCGCGCGCAGCACGCCCGCGCAGACCGCGAAGGTCCCGATGATCAGCATCACGTAGGCCAGATCAGCCATCACGCATTCCTCTTCACACGGCAAGGGGCCGCCGTCCGTCGGCGCGCCCGGCCCGTTTGCGGGCCACAGTGCAGAGTGCCCCCGCCGCACCGGGGAATCGTCGTCCCTAACGGGTCGCTGACGGTGTGACCTGCGTGCGTTTACGCCTTCTTGATGCGCTTCGCGCCCGTGCGTGATTTTTACCCCGGTCGGGGTGAAAATCACGCACAGTCGACGGAGTCGACCGGAGGGATCAGGGGCGGCGGGGACGCGGCCGCGGCTGACATTTCGGGCAGCTGTACGAGGAGCGGTTCATGAACTTCTCGCGGCGGATCGGGGCGCCGCACCGGGCGCAGGGCTCGTCCTCACGGCCGTAGGCGTCGAGGGAGCGGTCGAAATAGCCGGACTCGCCGTTGACGTTGACGTATAGCGCGTCGAAGGAGGTGCCGCCCTGCGCGAGCGCCTCGGTCATCACGTCGGTGACGGACGCGAGCAGCAGCCGCACCTGCGGTCGAGTCAACCGGTCCGACGGACGGTTCCCGTGAATCCGGCTGCGCCACAACGCCTCGTCGGCATAGATGTTCCCGACCCCGGACAGCACGGTCTGGTCGAGCAGGACCCGCTTGATCTCGGAGTGCCTGCCGCGAACCGCCGCGACGACGGCGTCCGGGTCGAAGCGGGGGTCGAGGGGGTCGCGGGCGATGTGCGACACCGGTGCGGGGACGGCGGTGCCGTCCACCTGGACGAGCGGCGCCAACGCCCAGCCGCCGAAGGTCCGCTGATCGACAAACCGCAGCTGCCGGCCGCTGTCGAGTTCCGCGAGGATCCGCAGGTGCTTCTCCCTTGCCACGCCGGGTTCCTGCACCAGCATCTGACCGCTCATCCCGAGATGCACCACGACCGCCAGCTCGCCGGGATCGACCTCAAGCCACAGGTACTTGCCGCGACGGCGCGCGGCGGAGACCGACAGGCCGGTAAGCCGGGCCGCCAGGTCGGCGCCGCCCGGCAGGTGCCGGCGCACCGCCCGCGGGTGCAGCACCTCGACGGACGCGACGCGGGCCCCGACGACGTGCGCGTCGAGGCCGCGTCGCACCACCTCGACCTCGGGTAGTTCCGGCACGGGGCTACTCGCCGGCGGAGGACGCCGCGCCCGACGCGGCCTGCGCGTCGGTCAGCGACTTCCAGGCCGTGCTGGCCGCCTTCTGCTCGGCTTCCTTCTTGGACCGGCCGATGCCGATGCCGAGCGGTGCTCCCGCGACGAGCACGGTCGCGGTGAACTCCTTGTCGTGGTCGGGGCCGGTGGAGCTGATCTCGTAGACGGGGACGCCGTCGCCGCGTTCCGCGGTCAGCTCCTGCAGGCTGGTCTTCCAGTCCAGGCCTGCGCCGAGCTTCGGTCCGCGTTCGAGCAGGTCCGCGAAGAGGGTGAGGACCACGGTCCGCGCGGTGTCGATGCCGTGCTGCAGGTGCACGGCGCCGAGCAGCGACTCCATGCCGTCGGCCAGGATGCTGGCCTTGTCGCGGCCGCCGGTCATCTCCTCGCCCTTGCCGAGCAGGAGGTGAACGCCGAGGCCACCCTCGCCGAGGCCGCGCGCGACCTCCGCAAGGGCGTGCATGTTCACGATGCTCGCGCGGATCTTCGCCAGCTCGCCCTCGGACTTGTCCGGGTGCGCCAGGTACAGGCGTTCGGTGACGGACAGCCCGAGAACGGAATCCCCGAGGAACTCGAGGCGTTCGTTCGTCGGCAGGCCGCCCTTCTCGTACGCGTACGACCGGTGCGTCAGGGCGAGGGTCAGAAGTGCATCGTCCAACTCAACGCCAAGGGCGGCGAGGAGGGAAGCATGCTGTCCCTCCTCGCCGCCGGCGGGAGCTGTTGGGCTCGTACTGCTTGTCACTGCGACTAGACCGCAGCGGTGACCTGACGACCCTTGTAGGTGCCGCAGGACGGGCACGCAATGTGGGGCAGCGTCTTCTCGCCGCAGCCACGGTTCGGGCAGGTGATGAGGGTGGGCGCAGTGGTCTTCCACTGGCTGCGACGCGACCGGGTGTTGGATCGCGACATTCTGCGCTTGGGGACAGCCACTTCTACTTCTCCTCGGCTTCGGTGTTCACACGACTCGTGCTGGACTCTGCATCGGCTTCGACACTGTCGGCGTCGACCAACTTCCCCGCGAGGGCAGCCCAGCGAGGATCCAGTATCTCATGTCCATGCCCGGATTCTGCAATCGCCAGGCGAATGCCACATTCGGGGCACAGTCCCTGACAGTCTTCGCTGCACAACGGCTGCAGCGGAAGTTCAAGCCCGGCGGCGTCGACGATGACCGGCTCCAGGTCGATCATCTCGTCGACGATCCGGTAGACCTCGTCCTCTTCGGTGGTCTCCTCCGTGACGCTGTCCGGGTAGGCGAACAGCTCGGTCAGGTGGAGGTTCAGCTCGCCCTCGAACGGCTCGAGGCAGCGCGAGCACTCCCCGACCGTCGCGGCGCGCACCGTGCCGGTGACGAGGACGCCCTCGGAAACGGATTCCAGACGCAGGTCCAGCTCGACGTCGGCACCGACCGGCACCGCGACCAGGTCGAGGCCGATGCGGATCGGGGTCGGCACGGTCCGGGTGAGGGTCGTCATCGACCCCGGCCTGCGACCGAGGGTGCGGGTGTCCAGCACGAAGCCGCCGTCGTGCGGACGGGGCGAGGTGGAACGGTGGGACGACACGCGAACACTCTTTCCATACGGGCCGGTTCTCGACGGGACCGGTTCTCTGCGGATCGGGACGGGCCCGGATCGGGCAACCACCCCACGATACGCGACGGTCGACCGCGAGGGTGAATCCGGCGTCGGGCCGGTCAGCGGCGACGCTCGGACCGTCGATCGTCGACGTCGTCGTAGGTCGGCACCCCGGACCCGGTGCGCAGCTGCTGCCTGCCCCTGCCGACGGATCGGACGGTGCCGGTGAGGAACTCCTCGAACTCGGCGAGCTTGGTGTCGACGTACAGGTCGCAGTCGCTGCGGAGGCGATCCGATTCGGCGTGCGCCGCGTCGATCACCCGCGCCGACTCGGCATGCGCCGCCATCGCGACCTCGGTCGCCGACACCAGGCGTTCCTGCTCGGCGCGCCCCTCGGCGATGGACCGTTCCTGCGCGGCCCGCCCCGCCTCGGCCATCCGGTCGGCCTCGTCCTGCGCCCGGCCGGTCACGTCCTCGAACTCGCGCCGCGCGTCGCTGACGGTCCGCTCGGCCTCGTCCTGCGCGTCGGCGACGAGCTGGTCGGCGTGCGCGCGGGCCTCCGCGACCATCCGGTCGGCCTTCTCCTTGGCGTCGGCGAGGATCCGGTCGGCGGAGTCCCGCGCGCCGGTGAGGGTCTCGTCGGCCTCGGCGTTGGCGCCGGAGACCGTCTGCTCGGCGTGCGCGCGGGCGTCCCCGACGAGCTTGTCGCGGTGGTCGAGCACGTCCTGCGCGTCGTCGAGTTCGCCGGGCAGCGCGTCACGGACGTCGTCGAGCAGTTCGAGGACGTCACCCCGCGGCACCACGCAGCCCGCGGTCATCGGGACGCCTCGGGCCTCCTCCACGATCGCGACGAGCTCGTCGAGCGCCTCGAATACCCGGTACACGCCACACCCCAATCGTCGACAGCGGCTTGCGCCGTCAATCTTGCCGCAGCCCGCGGACGGGGCGCGGCGCCACGCCCACCGGCACCCAGATGTGTCGTGCGTCTAGCCGGCGGCCGCGCGTTCGGCGATCCGCTCGAGCAGCCGCGCGTGCACGTGCGGGGGCAGCATGTCCGAGACCTCGCCGCCGTAGGTGGCGACCTCCTTGACCAGCGAGCTGGACAGGTAGCTGTAGCGCGGGTTGGTCGCGACGAACAGGGTGTCGACACCGGTCAGCTTGTGGTTCATCTGCGCCATCTGCAGTTCGTAGTCGAAGTCGTTGGCGCCACGCAGGCCCTTGACGATCGCGGTGGCACCGTTCGCGGTCGCGTAGTCGACGAGCAGCCCCTGCCAGGAGTCGACGGTCACGTTCGGCAGGTCCGCCGTCGCGTCGCGCAGCATCTGCAGGCGCTCGTCGACGGAGAACATGCCCCGCTTGTTGGGGTTGACGACGACGGTGACGACGACCTCGTCGAATTGCACCGCGACACGGGCGATCACGTCGAGGTGACCGTTGGTGACGGGATCGAAGGACCCGGGACAGACCGCCTTGCTCATGACTGCAGACGGTAACAGGCGATCTCGACCCGGGTGTCGCCGTACTTGCGGGTCCGCTCGACCTCGAATCCGTCCGGCCACACCGTTTCCGGCGAGCGGGTGGCCCGTTCGACCACCACCAGCGACCCCTCGCCGACCCAGCGCTTCGCGGCCAGGTCGGCGAGCACGACCCCGAGCTCCTGCTCCCCCAACGCGTACGGCGGGTCCAGCATCACGATGTCGTACTCCCCGTCCGGGGTGCCCGCCACGACGGCGGCCGCCGGCGCGGTCGTCACGACCGCGCCGGGCAGGCCCACCTCGGCGATGTTGGCCCGGACCACCGCTGCGGCGCGGGCATTGGACTCGACCAACTGCACGTGGCCCGCTCCCCGCGAAAGCGCTTCGAGGCCAAGGGCCCCCGAACCCGCGTACAGGTCGAGCACGCGCGCGCCGTCGAGGTCGATCCGCGCGTCCAGTGCACTGAACAGCGCCTCCCGCACCCGTTCGGAGGTGGGCCGGGTGCCCTGCTCGGGCACCCGGAGCCTGCGCCCACCCGCGGCGCCGGCGACGATCCGGGTCACCGCACCGCCCCGGCAACGATCCGTGTCACTGCGGGCCGTCCTCCTCTGCGGCGACGACGGAGATCACCGCGAGCAGGTCGCCGCCCTCGACCTGCTGCACCGGGCCGATCGCGAGGCGGGAGACGGTGCCGCCGCGCGGCGCGGTGATCGCGGCCTCCATCTTCATCGCCTCGATGGTGGCGACGGTGTCACCGGCCGCGACCTTCTGTCCCTCCGCGACGATCAGCGTGACCACGCCCGCGAACGGGGCCGCGATGTGGCCGGGGTTGGCGCGGTCGGCCTTCTCCGCGACGGGCACCTCGCTGGCGATCGACCGGTCACGCACCGACACCGGCCGCAGCTGCCCGTTGAGGATGCACATCACCGTGCGCATGCCGCGCTCGTCGGGGTCGGAGATCGCCTCCAGTCCGATGAGCAGTTCCACACCGGGCGCGAGTTCCACGCGGTGTTCCTCGCCGCGGCGCAGGCCGTAGAAGAACTGGTTCGCCGACAGCCGGGAGGTGTCGCCGTACTTGGCCCGGTGCTCACCGAATTCCTTTGCCGGGCCGGGGAACAGCAGCCGGTTGAGGGTGCCGCGCCGCTCGTCGGAGGCGCCCGCGAGACCGGCCTCGTCGGCGGCGGTGAGCGGGGTCTCGGGCTTTGCGGCGCCGCGGCCCTCAAGGGCCTTGGTGCGGAACGGTTCGGGCCAGCCGCCCGCGGGGGTGCCGAGCTCGCCGCGCAGGAACCCGACGACGGAGTCGGGGAGGTCGTAGCCTGCGGGGTTGGCAGCGAATTCCTCGGTGTCGACGCCGGAACCGACGAGGTGCAGGGCGAGGTCGCCGACCACCTTGGACGACGGGGTGACCTTGACGAGGCGGCCGAGCATCCGGTCCGCTGCCGCGTACTTGGCCTCGACCTCCTCGAACTGGTCGCCCAGGCCGAGCGCGACGGCCTGCTGGCGCAGGTTCGACAGCTGCCCGCCCGGGATCTCGTGGGTGTACACGCGACCGGTCGGGGACGGCAGTCCGGATTCGAACGGCGCGTACACCTTCCGCAGCGCCTCCCAGTAGGGCTCCAGGTCGCACACGGCCTGGAGGTCGATGCCGGTGTCCCGCGGGCTGTGCGCCGCTGCGGCGACGATCGCCGACAGGGCAGGCTGGCTGGTGGTGCCCGCCATCGCGGCGCTGGCGCCGTCGACGGCGTCCGCACCCGCCTGCCACGCCGCCAGGTAGGTGGCGAGCTGACCGCCGGGGGTGTCGTGGGTGTGCACGTGCACCGGCAGGTCAAAGTTGCTGCGCAGCGCCGACACCAGGGTCGCGGCCGCGGGGGCACGCAGCAGTCCGGCCATGTCCTTGATCGCCAGCACGTGCGCACCGGCGTCGACGATCTGCTCGGCCAGCTTCAGGTAGTAGTCGAGGGTGTAGAGGGTCTCGTTCGGGTTGGACAGGTCCCCGGTGTACGAGAGGGCGACCTCGGCGACCGCGGTCCCGGTCTCCCGGACCGCGTCGATCGCGGGCCGCATCTGGTCGACGTTGTTGAGCGCGTCGAAGATCCGGAAGATGTCGACACCGGTCGCGGTGGCCTCCCGCACGAACGCGCGGGTCACGGTCTCCGGGTAGGGGGTGTAGCCGACGGTGTTGCGGCCGCGCAGCAGCATCTGCAGGCAGATGTTCGGCATGGCCTCGCGCAGCGCGGCGAGCCGCTCCCACGGATCCTCGTGCAGGAACCGCAGCGCGACGTCGTAGGTGGCGCCGCCCCACGCCTCCACCGACAGCAGCTCCGGGGTCATCCGGGCCACGTGCCCGGCGACGGTGAGCAGGTCGCGGCTGCGTACCCGGGTCGCCAGCAGCGACTGGTGCGCGTCGCGGAAGGTGGTGTCGGTGACGGCGAGGGCGTCCTGCGCGCGCAGGGCGGCGGCGAATCCCTCGGGTCCGAGCTCCATCAGCCGCTGCTTGGATCCGGCGGGCGGCGCCGCCTTGAGATCGATGGCGGGCAGCTTGTCGTGCGGGTACACCGTCGACGGGCGCTCGCCGTGCGGCTTGTTGACCGTGACGTCGGCCAGGTAGGTGAGGATCTTGGTGCCGCGGTCCGCGGACGCACGCTGCGTGAGCAGCTCGGGACGCTGCTCGATGAACGACGTGGTGACCTTGCCTGCAATGAACTCCGGGTCGTCGAGCACCGCCTGCAGGAACGGGATGTTCGTGGCGACGCCGCGGATCCGGAACTCGGTGACCGCGCGGCGGGCACGGGCGACGGCCGCCTCGAGGGTGCGGCCGCGGCAGGTCAACTTGACGAGCATCGAGTCGAAGTAGGCGCCGACCTCGGCGCCGACCATGGTGCCGCCGTCCAGCCGCACGCCAGCACCGCCGGGGGTGCGGTAGCCGGTGATCCGGCCGGTGTCGGGCCGGAACCCGTTCGCCGGATCCTCGGTGGTGATCCGCAGCTGCAGCGCGGCACCGCGGATGGCGATCGAGTCCTGACTCAGACCGAGATCGGCGAGGGTCTCGCCGGACGCGATCCGCAGCTGCGCCTGCACCAGGTCGACGTCGGTGATCTCCTCGGTCACCGTGTGCTCGACCTGGATGCGGGGGTTCATCTCGATGAAGACGTGGTTGCCGCGGGTGTCGAGGAGGAACTCGACGGTGCCCGCGCAGGAGTAGCCGATCTGCTTGGCGAACGCGACGGCGTCCGCGCAGATCCGTTGCCGCAGTTCGTCCGGCAGGTTCGGTGCCGGCGCCAGCTCGATCACCTTCTGGTGCCGCCGCTGCACCGAGCAGTCCCGCTCGAACAGGTGGATGACGTTGCCCTGCCCGTCGGCGAGGATCTGCACCTCGATGTGCCGGGGGTCGACGACGGCCTGCTCCAGGAACACGGTCGGATCCCCGAAGGCCGATTCGGCCTCGCGGGCCGCGGCCTCGATCGACTCGCGCAGCTGGGCGCGGTCGGCGACCCGGCGCATGCCGCGACCACCACCACCGGCGACGGCCTTGACGAAGATCGGGAACTCCATCGTCTCGGACGCCGCCATCAGCTCGTCCACGTCGGCGGACGGCGCCGAGGACGCCAGCACCGGCAGACCCGCCGCCTTCGCGGCGGCGATCGCGCGGGCCTTGTTGCCGGTCAGCTCGAGGATCTCGGCGGACGGGCCGACGAACGTGATGCCCTCCGCGGCGCAGGCGGCGGCCAGGTCCGGGTTCTCGGACAGGAAGCCGTAGCCGGGGTAGATCGCGTCCGCGCCCGCCTTCTTGGCGGCAGAGACGATCTCGCCGATCGACAGGTATGCCCGCACCGGGTGGCCCTGTTCGCCGATCTGGTAACTCTCGTCTGCCTTCAGCCGGTGAACCGAGTTGCGGTCCTCGTACGGAAAGACGGCGACGGTGCCCGCACCCAGCTCGTAGGAGGCGCGGAATGCCCGAATCGCGATTTCACCGCGATTGGCAACCAAGACTTTTGAGAACATCGCTGAAAACTACCCCTGCGTTCACGGCGAACATGGCGGTGCGTTCCACCATCCGGGAATCCCCCGGACGATCGGACGCCTGTAACGATGCAGTACGCTACCTTGCCCCACCTCACGCGACCCCGCCACCCCGCGTGAGCTGCGATTTCGGCTAATTTTCCCGACGCCCCCGCGCCGGCATCACGTTCGCGCGGCTCCACGTCACCGACGCCCACTGGATCGCGAGCAGCGCCATCGCCGCCCACGCGAGCAGCAGTCCCGCCCCGAGCCCCTGCGGCCTGGTCGCCTCCGGCAGCGACTGCTGCGACCAGCAGGCGAGCATCCCGAACACGAACCCCATCGACGACCCGAGCATCGCCAGCCAGGACAGCGCCCACCGCCGGGTGGCCACCGCGAGCGTCGACACCCCGAGCCCGACCACGAGGACGAACCCGAGGAACAGCCGCTGCGGCACCGTCACCTCGGCGGCGGCCGCGCCGGCCAGGATGGTGACCGCCGAGTCCGAACCGGAGAACGGCAGGAACAACGCGACGGCGAGGACGAACATCAACGCCATCACGACCGGCCGCCTGCGCCCGAACGAGAATTCCCGTCGCACCCGCCGCTCGATCGCCGCCAGCTCGTCCTCGTACGCGGACAGGTCGGACGGGGCGGACAGGTCGTCGGTCATGGCACTTCCTCGGGTCGGTCGGGCGGCGCGGCAGGGTCGGCTGCCACCGACACGCTACGACTTGTCGAGGAAGTCCAGCCGCTCGGCGTCGAGTCCCGCCGACACCATCGACGCCAGCCCCGGATGCCGGCTCAGATCCGGGTCCTCCGCGACGACGCGCCGCGCGAAGTCGCGTGCCGTCGCGATGACCTCCTCGTGGTCGAGCAGCGACAGCAGGCGCAGCGTCGTGGTGGTCCCGGACTGGGCGACACCGAGCACGTCGCCCTCGCGACGCTGCGCCAGGTCCAGCTGCGCCAGTTCGAATCCGTCGTTGGTTCCCGCGACCGCACTCAGCCTGCGGAACGCGGGCGACTCGGGTCGCGAGCCGGTGATCAGGATGCACAGTCCCTGGTGGGCGCCGCGCCCGACGCGGCCGCGCAGCTGGTGCAGCTGACTGACACCGAACCGGTCGGCGTCGACGATCACCATCACGGTGGCGTTGGGGACGTCGACACCGACCTCGACGACGGTCGTGCAGACCAGGGCGTCGACCTCGCCCGCGGTGAACTCGCGCATCACCGTGTCCTTCTCGTCGGCGGGCAGCCTGCCGTGCAGCAGCCCCACCCGCACCGACGACAGCGCCCCCCTCCGCAGGTCCTCGAAGACGGCGACCGCGGCCGCGGTCTGCGGAGCGTCCCCGCCCCTGGCCGGCTTCGCCTTCCTGGCCGGTGCGCGCCGGGCGGGTTCGGCTTCGGGTGCGTCGCCGCCGAAGAGGTCGTCGAGGTCGAGTGCCGGTTCACCGCCCGCCTCGTCGTCCTCGTCTCCCTCCCCGATCCGGGAACACACCACGTAGGCCTGCCGCCCCGCCGCGACCTCCTCGCAGATCCTCGCCCACGCCCGGTCCACCCACGCCGGCTTGTCCGACGCCGACACCACGTTGCTCACGATCGGCGACCGCCCGCGCGGCAGCTCCCGCAGCGTCGAGGTCTCCAGGTCACCGAGGACGGTCATCGCGATGGTGCGCGGGATCGGCGTCGCGGTCATCACCAGCACGTGCGGGCTCAGCCCCTCCCTGGCGCGGGACCGCAGCTTGTCGCGCTGCTCGACACCGAAGCGGTGCTGCTCGTCCACGACGACCAGACCCAGGTTGAAGAAGCCGACGCCGTCCTGGATGAGCGCGTGGGTGCCGATCACGATCCCAGCGTCCCCGACCTGCGCCTCGTTCAGCGCCGCCCGCTTGGCGGCCACCGACATCGACCCGGTCACCAGCGTGACCCGGGTCGCGTACTCGGCGGCGCCGAGTTCGCCTGCGAGGGCAAGGGTTCCGAGCATCTGCCGCAGCGAACGGGCGTGCTGCGCGGCCAGCACCTCGGTCGGCGCCAGCAGCACGCACTGATACCCGGCGTCGATCGCCTGCAGCATCGCGCGCAACGCGACGATCGTCTTGCCGGATCCGACCTCACCCTGCAGCAGCCGGTTCATCGGATGCGGCCGGGACAGGTCCGCCGCGATCTCCGCCGCCACCGCGAGCTGACCGTCGGTGAGGGTGAACGGCAGCTGCGCGTCGAACGCGGCCGCGAGGCCGTCGGGTCGCGGCGGGCAGGCGGGGGCCACCCGCTCGTCGACGGCGTGCCTGCGCCGGGCCAGCACCAGCTGCAGCGCGACCGCTTCGTCGAAGCGCAGCCGCTCCCGCGCCCGCTCGATGTCCAGCGTGGTCTCCGGCCGGTGCACGAGGCGCAGCGCCTCGTCGAGGGCCATGAGGCCGAACTCCTCGCGCGTCGCCTCCGGCAGCGGGTCGGGCACCGGGTCGAGCTGGTCGAGAACCTGCCGGACGCACTTCGCGATCGTCCACGTCTCCACGTCCCGCGTCGACCGGTACATGGGGATCAGCTCCCGATCGAAGATCTCCATGTCGACGCCCGCGTCGGAGCCCTGCGCGCTGCGCGCCATCCCGGCCAGCTCCCCGGCCCCGCGTACCCGCCCACCGACCGTGGGTTCGCCGTCGCCTGCCGGCAAGATCAGGTAGCTCGGGTGCGTCAGTTGCAGCTGCTCGCGGAAGTACTTCGCGGTGCCGGAGAACATCGCCCGCACGCCCGGCCGGATCACGTGCGCCACCTTCTGCGGGTTGAAGAACGTGGCCTCGACCCGCTGCTTGTCGGATTCGAGGACGGTGCGGAGCATCTTGCCGTTGCGGTTCTTGAACGACACCACGTCGGCCTTCGCGACGGTCGCGACCAGCGTGATGTGGGCGCCCTCGGGCGGCCTGCTCTCCCCCAGCTCCGCACCCTGCGTCGCGTAGCGGTGCGGGTAGTGCCGCAGCAGGTCCTCGACGGTGTGGATCTCGAAGTCCTGCGCGAGCGGCTCGGCGGCCTTGGCGCCGAGTAGGTGATCAATGCGATCGGTGAGGGTTGCCATCGTGAGTCTTCTCGTCCTGCCTCGAGGTCCTACTCGACGCCGACCTGCAGTAGGTCGCCGTCCTGTCCGCCGGGATACACGTGCACCTCGACGCCGGGATGGTGCAGCGCGACATGGTCGACAAGGGCGTCGGCGAGCACAGCGGGCGCCTGTGCCCCCACCAGCAGCGTGACCAGTTCCCCGCCGATGCCGAGCACCTGGTCGAGGAGCCTGCGCCCGGCGTCGGCCGCGTCGGCGGCGATGACCACCACCTCGTGCCCGATCAGGCCGAGTCCGTCACCGGCCGCGCAGGTACCCATCAACGTCAGCGCGCGCTCCCTGGCGACGCGCACCGAGCCCCACCGGGTGGCCGCGGCCGCCTCCGACATCGCAAAGGCGTCGTCGGCGGCGGCCCGGCCGTCGTCGTGCACGGCGAGCGCCGCGAGGCCCTGCACCGTCGACGAGGTCGGCAGCAGCAGCACCGAGCGGTGGTCGTCGCGGGCGGCCGCGCCGACCGTGACCAGTTCCTGCGCGGGCAGCGCCCCGTTCGGCAGGACCAGCACCTCCGCGCAGTCGAGACCGCGGATCGCGGTCAGCAACCGCTGCGGGGTAACCGGCGGGTTCGCGCGCAGCACCCGCGCACCCTCGGCGGCGAACAGGTCCGCGGCACCGTCGCCGTCCACCACCGCCAGAATGCGCCTGCCCGTCGTCGGCGGGTGTGCCGCCGGCCGCGACCCGCGCAGCGCGTCGAGCGCGAAGCAGGCGATCCGGACCCGGCGCACGGACCCGGCCTCCAGACCCGCCTCGACGGCGGCGCCCGGGTCGACGCAGTGCACGTGCACCGTCCACGCCCCGGCACCATCGCCGACGATGATCACGGAGTCACCGAGGTCACCGAGCCGCAGGCGCAGCGTCCCGACCCGCCGCGCGTCGGAGTCGGTGAGCAGGTACATCACCTCGTAGTCCTGACCGCTGTGGTCCCCGGCGCAGGGTGCGGGCGGCGCGACGGGCGCCGCCCCCGCCGTCACGGGGGCGTCGAGTGCGAGCCCGGACCGGTCCGGGACGGTCCCGGTGACGACCCCGACGAGCGCATCCAGGATGACAACCAGCCCGAGCCCGCCCGCGTCGACGACACCCGCCCTGCCAAGCTCGGCGAGCTGTTCCGGGGTGCGGGCGAGCGCCTCGACCGCGGCCTCCGCGGCCGCCGTCACCACGGCGCCGAGCGCGGCACCTGCCGGGCGGTCGTCCGCTGCCGCGGCGGCGTGCCGCAGAACGGTGACGATGGTGCCCTCGACGGGGGTGCTGATTGCCTCGGCGGCGAGGACAGCGGCCTCGTTGAGGGCGTTGCGCACGGCGGCGACGTCGAGTCGCTCGCCGCGGGCCACCTCGGCGATCCCCCGAAGCACCTGGGACAGGATCACTCCCGAATTGCCGCGGGCGCCGGTCACCGCTCCGCGGGCGAGGGCCGCGGCGACCGCGGAGGACGGTGCACCGTCCGGTACCGACGCCGCCGCGTCGACCGCGGAGCGCATCGTGAACAGGATGTTGGTGCCGGTGTCCGAGTCCGGAACCGGGAAGACGTTGAGCCGGTTGATGTCCTCGCAGCGGCCGGTCAGCCCCTCGACGCAGCCCCAAGCCCAGCGACGCAACGCCGCACCGTCCAGCTGCTGCAGGGCCTCGCGCACCTCGATGTCGTCCTCCGCGTGACTTCGGTATCATCGGTGCCGCAAGATTAGCGGCAGGGCCCGACAGCCCGCTCACCTCGACGCACCCCACGGACCCGGTTTGGCCTTTCGGGGGTGCGCCAGCTAATCTGGCACGGTTGCCTGGCACGGGGCGCTCCAGTGTTCCCTGCTCGCAACTGAAAACCATCCGCATCACATCAAGGAGTTCGCGACTATGGCTGCCGTCTGCGACGTTTGCGCCAAGGGACCCGGCTTCGGTAAGTCGGTCTCGCACTCGCACCGGCGTACCAACCGTCGCTGGAACCCGAACATTCAGACTGTCCGGGCCCAGGTTGGAACCGGTACCCGTCAGAAGCTCAACGTGTGCACCTCCTGCCTGAAGGCGGGCAAGGTCGTCCGCGGCTGAGGTTCATCCCAGCATCGACTGTGCCCCCGACACCCTCCGGTGTCGGGGGCACAGTCGTCTGTCGACCACCGGGAGCTGCGCACACCCGGTTCCGGCGCCCCGATAGGGTACAACGGTGACTTCTCTCGACGGCCTTACCCACGTCCGCCTTGTCGGCGACGTGCTTCGCATCGCCATTGCCACCGCCGACAACGGCACCGCACTCGACTCCGACGCGGTCAACCAGGGCACCACCGCGCTGCGCGCACTCGCCGCAGGCGAGATCGCCGCAGGCGCGATCCTGCTCGTCGGTGACGGCGCGAACTTCTGCGCGGGCGGTAACGTCCGGGCGTTCGCCGCCGCCGACGACCGACCCGCCTACATCCTCGGCATCGCCAACGAACTGCACGACCTCGTGCGCTTGCTGGCCGCCGCGACGGTTCCCGTCGTCGCGGCGGTGCACGGCTGGGCGGCGGGCGCAGGCATGAGCCTGGTGTGCGCGGCGGACATCGCGCTCGGCGGCGCCTCGACGAAACTGCGCCCCGCCTATCCCGGAATCGGGCTCACCCCGGACGGCGGCATGTCCTGGAACCTGCCGCGGATCGTCGGCAGTCGCCGGGCCCGCGAGATCCTCCTCACCGATGCCGTCCTCGACGCGGACGAGGCCGTCCGCCTCGGCGTGCTGAGCCGCGTCGTCGCCGACGATGAGGTGCAGGAGCAGGCCCAACAGCTGGCGCAGCGACTCGCGACGGGGCCGACCGCGTCCTACGCGGGCATCAAGGAGCTCCTCGCCCGGTCGGAGGAGTCCACCCTGTCGGATCAGCTCGACGCGGAGGCGGCGGCGATCTCCGCTGCGTCCGGCGGCGCAACGGGCCGCGAGGGCGTCGACGCGTTCGTCGCCAAGCGCGCCCCCGACTTCACGTCCCTGCGCTGACCGCCGACCCGCCCACCCCGCCCGGCCGAGTGAACGGAAGCGTTCAGTCGATCAGATCGACCGAATGATCCGTTCGCTCGGCGGGTGGCAGGTCAGGGCAACCGCCAGTCGACCGGCTTCTCCCCCTGATCCTCGAGGAGCCGGTCGACGCGGCTGAAGGGCCTCGACCCGAAGAAGCCGCGGGACGCGGACAGCGGGGACGGATGCGCGGACTCCACGACCGGGGTGTCCCCCAGCATCGGCTTGAGCGTCCCGGCGTCCCGACCCCACAGGACCGCGACGAGCGGACGCCGCCGCCCGCTCGGATCGGTCCGGTCCACCAACGCGCGAATGGCCTGCTCGGTGACCTCCTCCCAGCCCTTGCGCCGATGGGATGCGGCCTGACCCGGCTGCACGGTCAGCACCCGGTTCAGCAGCAGCACCCCCTGCTTGGCCCACGGTGTCAGATCGCCGGTCGACGGGGTCGGGACGCCGAGGTCCGACCCGAGTTCGGTGAAGATGTTGGTCAGGCTCCGCGGCACCGGACGCACCTGCGGCGCCACCGAAAAGCTCAGTCCCACCGCATGTCCCGGGGTGGGATACGGATCCTGACCGACCACGAGGACCCGCACCTCGTCGAACGGCTGGGCAAACGCGCGCAGCACGTGCTCCCCCGCGGGCAGGTAGCCGCGGCCTGCGTCGTTTTCGGCGCGGAGAAACTCCCCCATCGCCGCGATCCGATCGGCAACCGGCGCCAACGCCTGCGCCCAGCCTGGCTCGACCAGCTCATCGAGCGGACGGGGCGTCATCGGTGCAGCCCGCGACCGGCGGCGGCCGTCCCACTGCGCCCGAGGCGAGATCGGACCGTGGACGGGCGTTGTCCGCGTGCACTGTTGGTCATGCGGTCAGCCTATCGACGCCCATACGCCCCGGGTGATGGTGCCCCGGCGCGGGCCTGGCCTCCGGATTCACCCCCATCGAGTGAGGCGGCCCTGCCACCGGAATCCCTATCGTGTGGTGACACGGATCGGTTCAGTCGAGAGGTGCTGCACATGGTGATTCACGACACGTCCATTCCCGGTTCGACGCCGCCGGGCCTGACCGACGCGATCGCGTCGATCTCGTCGCCGGACGGCATCGACACCCCGTTCGGGCACCTCCGGTTCTTTGACGGGGTGCCGCTCCCCGACACGGTGACGTCGATCTACGACGCGTTGGACCTGATTCGCGGGATCGACGTGTTCCTCACCTGCGTGCCCGGTGCGTCGCTGGTCGCGTTCCGCCGCGGCCTCCGCACGCTGGGCATCGACTCCCCGCGCACGATCGGCTACTCGGATCCGCGGGCGAATTCACGCGGGCTCGCGCTGACTCCGAACACCGAAACCACCTACGGCACCACCTTCCTCGACCTCAAGGCCTGGGGGCCTACGGTGATCGAGGCGCCACCCAACTCGATGTGCGTCGTCGACGACTTCTGGTTCCGCTACGTCACCGACATGGGCATTCCCGGACCCGACCACGGCCTTGGCGGCAACTACCTGTTCCTCCCGCCCGGCTACACCGGCGAGGTGCCGGACGGCTACTTCGTGTTGCGGAGCCCGACCCATACGAACTGGGTCGTGCTGCGCGCGCTCGGCGGCGTCGCCGACATGCAGCGGACCCGGATCTACCCGCTGGGTGAGGCGGATTCCCCGCCAGCCAACGAGTGGGTCAACTGGGTGGAGGAGGCGCCCTTCAACACGGTCCACGCGAACGACCTGTCGTTCTTCTTCGAGATCGACGAACTCGTGCAGGAGGAGCCGACCGAGGCGCTCGACCCGGAACGGGCCGGCCAGCTCGCGGCGATCGGCATCGTGAAGGGCACGCCGTTCGAGCCGGACGACCGGATGCGCGGCATCCTCGATAGCGCGGCCCGCATCGGTGCCGGGATGGCGCGGGCACTGTCCTTCGCGCCGCGGGATCCGGAGGCGTCGCTGTACGGGTCGTGGAACAACGCCTTCGTCGGCGGCAACCACGAATTTCTCCGTGACGGCGCCCGACTTCTCGACGCGCGCACGCAGTTCCACTACATCGCGACCGTCATCACCCCGGCGATGGCGCACGCCAAGGTCGGAGCGGGTTCGGCCTACGCCTACACCGTGCACGACGCGCGCGGGGATATCCTCGACGGCGGCCGCAGCTACCGGCTGCACGTCGACCCCAATCCGCCGGTGAAGAACTTCTGGGCGGTGGACGTGTACGACACCCAGACCCGGTCGCTGATTCAGGTTCCGTCGACGATCTGGCCTGCGGTGGCGAGCAACTCCGGCGACCTGGTCGCCAACGAGGACGGCTCACACGACCTGTTCTTCGGCCCGACCCCGCCTGCGGGCAGGGAATCCAATTGGGTCGAGACGCTGCCCGGCAAGTCGTGGTTTCCGCTGTTTCGCCTGTATGGCCCGCTCGAGCCGTGGTTCGACCGGACCTGGACGCTTGGCGAATTCGAACCGCTCGACTGATCCCGCGGGTCAGCCGAAACTCTGCCAGCCTCCCGACCCCGACCACGCGCGCCCGCCGACGGTGACACCGGCACCGGCCCGCACGACGCCGATGCGGCGCCACCCGTCGGGCAGGGCCGCGCCGCGGGGGAAGGTCGCGAGGAGGGAGTGATCCTCGCCACCGGTCAGCACCCAGGCGGACGGGTCCACGCCCAGCGTCTGGGCGGCGGCACGCAGCGGCGGGTCCGGGGCCAGGGCTGCCGGGTCGAGGTCGACCCGTACCCCGGACGCCGCGCACAGGTGCCCGAGGTCGGCGACGAGGCCGTCGGAGTTGTCCGTCATCGCCGTGGCGCCCGCCTCGGCTGCGTCCGGGCCACGGCGGTAGGGAGGCGTCGGAACACGGTGCGCATCAACAAGTTCCGGGAAGTCGCGGTTGTCGGCGACGAGCAGGGC
Organism: Rhodococcus sp. NPDC058532; assembly: GCF_042719255.1. Classification (NCBI taxonomy): domain Bacteria; kingdom Bacillati; phylum Actinomycetota; class Actinomycetes; order Mycobacteriales; family Nocardiaceae; genus Rhodococcus; species Rhodococcus sp. NPDC058532. The sequence continues at coordinate 219,463 of NZ_JBHXNU010000003.1, read as the reverse complement.
GAGGCCGGCGGCGGACCACCCGAGCCGCCCGGTGACCGCCACCTGGTCCCCGGGTCGGGCACCCGCCCGCAGCACCGCGTCGCGGCCTCGCAGGTCGCCGAGCACCGTGAGGGACAGCACCACCTGATCGGACTGGACGGTGTCCCCCCCGACCACCCCGGCGCCGAGCGCGGACGCCTCCGCCCAGATCCCCTCGCTCAGGGCGTCCGCCACCCGGATCGGGGTGTCCGGCGGGCAGCCGAGCGAGACGAGGAACGCGGTCGGCCACGCCCCCATCGACGCAATGTCCGCGGCGTTCTGCGCGGCCGCCTTCCGCCCCACCTGCTCGGGGGTGGACCAGTCGAACCGAAAGTGCCTGCCCTGCACCAACATATCCGAGGACACCACCACCCGCCCGTCGGCGGCGCGCACGACGGCGGCGTCGTCGCCCGGTCCGAGATCCGTGGTGTCCGGCTGGACGCGTCCGGCCACCGCCCGGTCGATCACGGCGAACTCCCCGAGATCCGCAACGGTGGGTCCGCGGTCCGGGAACTGCTCCGAAGCCGGTGTGTCGATGACGGGCCTTTCGTCGAAAGCGGTCGCGGTACCCTGGGAGGCGGCCGGGACTCGATCCGGCCGAGCACGACAGCCAGGGCCACCGCGACTCTACCGAGGCGGCGGGGCCCTGCACTGGGAAGGGGCCCACCGGTGGCGCAGGCGTACATACTGATCCAGACCGAGGTGGGCAGGGCGACGGTGATCGCCGACCGCATCCGGCAGTTGCCGGGGGTGCTGACCGCGGAGGACGTGACCGGCCCCTACGACGTGGTGGTCCGTGTCGATGACGGGGCTGGCTCCGGGTTCACCCCGGTCGTCGAGCGGATCCAGCGGGTCGCCGGAATCACCCGCACCCTCACCTGCGAGGTGGCCACGACCGCGTGAGCATCCCGTCACCAATCCCCGACGACAACAATCCCCTGAACGAAACGGCACAGAACAGCACCGTGAGCACCACCGACGCCACCGATCCGTCCGATACCCGCCGCAGCCCCGCCCTGATCGCCGCCGCGGTCGCGCTGCCCGTCGCGCTGGTCGGGGGCATCGTCGTCGCGGCCATCGTGGCGAACCGCAACCCGGCGCTCGATCCGGTCGCGCTCGGCCCGGTGCCCGCGCCCGCGTCCGGGTCCGCCGAATGCACCGCACTGATCGACACGCTGCCGGACCGGTTGGGCGACTTCAGCCGCGCCGAACTCGTGGATCCCGCCCCGGAGGGCGCAGCGGCGTGGCAGTCGGCCGACGCGCAGGAGATCGTGCTGCGGTGCGGCCTCGACCGGCCGAGCGAGTTCGACGCGGCCAGCGCGTTGCAGCTCGTCGACGGTGTGCAGTGGTTGGAGATTCCGGGCGACGAAGGCCTCGACGCCAGCACCTGGTTCGCCGTGGACCGGGGCGTGTACGTCGCGGTGACCATCCCGCACGGGCTTGGCCCGACGCCGCTGCAGGACACGTCCGCCGCGCTGTCGGGCGCCCTCGAGGCGACGCCGATCGACCCGGCGCCGATCCCCAACCCCTGATCGCGTCCCTCGATCAGTCGGCGGGCCCGGAGACGGTGCCCCCACCGCCGAGTGAACGGCACGTTCAGTCGATTAGATCGACTGAACGCTTCCGTTCACTCGGGGTGGGGGCGGGTCGGGGTGGAGGGGACCTCGGGGCGCTCGGGGCGGCTCGGGGCGCGTTAGCGCAGGCCGGTCCCGCGCGCGAGCGCGGTGTCGACGAGCGTGGACACCAGCGTCCGGTAGTCGACACCGGCCGCGTCCCACATCCGCGGGAACATCGAGATCGCGGTGAACCCCGGCATCGTGTTGATCTCGTTGATGACCGGGCCGTTCTCGGTGACGAAGAAGTCGACGCGGGCGAGGCCCTGGCAGTCGAGTGCCTCGAACGCGCGCACCGCGATCGCGCGGATCTCGTCGCCGACGGCGTCGTCCAGCTTGGCGGGCACGTCGAACTCGCAGATGTCGTCGAGATACTTGGTGTCGAAGTCGTAGAACGCGCCGTCATCGTCGGTGACCTCGGGCATGCGGATCTCCGCGACGACGCTCGACCGCACGGTGCCGTCCGGGAACTCGAGGACGCCGCATTCGACCTCGCGGCCGATGATCGCGGCCTCGACGATGACCTTCGGGTCGTGACTGCGGGCATGCGCGATCGCCGCATCGAGCCCGTCCCAGCTGGTGACCCGGGTGATGCCGATCGAGGAACCCCCGCGGGCGGGCTTGACGAAGACCGGCAGCCCGAGCGCCTCCCGGTCCGCCGCGGTCACCGTCGCGGTACCCGGCCGCAGCACCACCTGGTGGCCGATCGGCAGCCCCTCTGCGGCGAGCAGCTTCTTCGTGAACTCCTTGTCCATGCCCGCCGCGCTGGCCAGCACGCCGGGACCGACGTAGGGCACACCGGCAAGCTCAAGGAGGCCCTGGATGGTGCCGTCCTCGCCGTAGGCGCCGTGCAGCACCGGGAACACGACGTCGACGGACGCGAGGATCTCACCGGCCCGCTCGGGGTCGAGCGCGACCACCGCGCCGGGCCGGGTGGGGTCCGCGGTCAGCGTCAGGGCGGCACCCGACGCGTCGACGGACGGCAGCGCGCGACCGTCGATGGTCAGCGTGTCCGGGTCGGTGGAGCCGAGCACCCACGCACCGTCCGGGGTGATGCCGATCGGCACCACCTCGTAGACGTCCGGATCGAGGTTGCGCAGGACGCTGCCCGCGGACACGCAGGACACCGAATGCTCGCTGCTTCGGCCACCGAAGACGACCGCGACCCTGGTACGAGGATTGTTCACCCGGAAACCCTACCGTTGGCGGCGGGCGGTCGGCGCACGCGGGTTTGCGACCTACTCGGGTTTGATTCGGCGGCCGAGCAACATGCCGACCGCCTCGGGCACGGACAGTCCCTCGTGGCAGACCTTGTGGACGGCGTCGGTCAACGGCATCTCCACGTCGTGCCGTGCTGCCAGCGCGCGCACCGAGGTGCACGACTTGACGCCCTCGGCCACCTGCCCCTTGGTCGCGGCCTGGGCACTGGCCAGGGTGCCGCCCTGCCCCAGGTGCGCGCCGAAGGTTCGGTTCCTGGAGAGCGGCGACGAGCAGGTCGCCACCAGGTCCCCGACACCGGCCAGGCCGGCGAGCGTCGCGGGGTTGGCGCCGAGCGCGGCACCGAGCCGGATCATCTCGGCGAGGCCGCGGGTGATGATGGAGGCGTTCGTGTTCTCCCCGAATCCGAGCCCGGACGCCATGCCACACGCGAGCGCGATGACGTTCTTGCAGGCACCACCGATCTCGCAGCCGACCACGTCGACGTTGGTGTACGGCCGCAAATATCCTGTGGCACACGCCTTTTGAACTCCAACAGCCCGATCGTGATCGACGCACGCGATCACGGTGGCGGAGGGCTGACCGACCGCGATCTCGCGCGCGAGGTTCGGGCCGGAGAGCACGGCCACCCGCCCCGGCGGCACTGCCGCGACCTCCGTGATCACCTCGCTCATCCGCATCAGCGTGCCCGACTCGATACCCTTGGCCAGCGACAGCAGGGTCGCGTCCGGTCCGATTGCCGGCGCCCAGCCGGCGAGGTTTTCGCGCAGCGTCTGGGAGGGCACGGCGAGGACCACGAGATCCGCGCCGTCGACCGCCGCGGTGTGATCGCTGGTGGCGGTCACGGTCGTCGGCAGCGCGACACCCTCCAGGTAAAAGGGATTGGCGTGGGTCGTCGTGATCGCGGTGGCGACCTCCTCGCGACGGGCCCACATCGTCACCTCGGTCCCGGCATCCGCCAGCACCTTCGCGAACGCCGTTCCCCACGAACCCGCACCCAGTACCGCCGCCCTGACCATCTGCCCTCCGACCGTTCCCGCTCCATGTTGGCAGTGACGACAGTAGTACCGGGGTGGGGACCGGCGGTGCGCATGACGCCCCCGTGTCCGCCGTCGGTGGCACTGGCAGGATTGGCGGCATGACCGGCGCACCCCCACCCTCGACGGCGGTGCGCGCCCACGTGGTGATCGCCGTCAAGGACCTCGGGCGCGCGAAGTCCAGGCTGGCGTCCCGCCTCGACCGCGCGCAGCGGGCCGCGCTGGTGCTGGCGATGCTGCGCGACACGCTCGCCGCCGCGCGGTCCTCGGATGCCGTCGCGGGTGTCACGGTGATCACCCCGGACGCGGCGGTGGCTGCCGTCGCCGAGACCGCGGGCGCGGCGCACCTGGCGGACCCCGACGAGCACGCCGTCGACCCGTTGAATTCGGTGCTGCACTCGGCCGCTCGGCGGCTCGGCATGCCGGGGGTGCCGATCGTCGCCCTCCAGGGCGACCTGCCGTGCCTGTCCGCGGACGAACTTACCGCCGCGGTGACGGCCGCGCTGCCGCACCGGCGTGCGGTGGTCGTCGATCATCACGGCACCGGGACGGCCGCCCTGATCGCCGCGACGGCGGCCGATCTCGCACCGCAGTTCGGTGCGGATTCGGCGCGCAAACACATCGATTCGGGGGCAGCGGCGTTGACGGGGAACTGGCCAGGGCTGCGCCTCGATGTGGACACGCCAGCCGATCTCGACGCCGCGGCCGCGTTGGGCGCCGGCCCGGAGACGGCGCGGGTGCTTCGCGCGCTCGGGTGGTGAAACGGTCGCTCGACGTTCATCTCGAATCGCCGTCGTCGGATTGTCGCCTCCTCGCCATCTGGGGGATGATCGAGCCGTGAGCAACGGCGAAGGCGCGGGACCCGACACGGCCAAGAAGACGGCGATCGACGGCGAGGTCCTCGGCCCGTCACCCGTCGCCGGACACCTCCCGGTGATCCCGACCGCGCCCCCCGCCGCGACACCCCGGTCGGTCGACGGTTCGGTGGCGCCGCTCCCCGACGATCGCTACCTCAACCGCGAACTCAGCTGGCTCGACTTCAATTCGCGGGTTCTCGCGCTCGCCGAGGACCCGTCCCTTCCGCTGCTCGAGCGGGCCAAGTTCCTCGCGATCTTCGCGTCGAATCTCGACGAGTTCTACATGGTGCGCGTCGCGGGGCTCAAGCGCCGCGACGAGACCGGGCTGTCGGTGCGCTCCGCCGACGGGCTGACCCCGCGCGAGCAGTTGGCGCTGATCGGCGAACGCACCCAGGAGATCGCCGAACTGCACGCCCGCACCTTCCTCGACCAGGTGCTCCCGCAGCTCGCGCGGCAGGGCATCTCGATCATCCGGTGGTCGGACCTCGACGAGGACGAGGCAGGCCGGCTCTCCGAGTACTTCCGGGACCAGGTCTTCCCGGTGCTGACACCGCTGGCCGTCGATCCCGCCCACCCGTTCCCCTACATCAGCGGGCTGAGCCTGAACCTCGCGGTGACGGTGAAGGATTCGTCCACCGGGGGCGAACACTTCGCCCGCGTGAAGGTGCCCGACAACGTGGACCGCTTCGTCCGGGTCACCCGAGCTGACGGACCGGGGGCGATCCCCGCGTTCCTGCCGATGGAGGCGCTGATCGCCGCGCACCTGCACGTGCTGTTCCCCGGCATGGAGATCGTCGAGCACCATGCGTTCCGGATCACCCGCAACGCCGACTTCGAGGTCGAGGAGGACCGCGACGAGGACCTGCTGCAGGCCCTCGAACGCGAACTCGCCCGCCGCCGCTTCGGATCCCCGGTCCGGCTCGAGGTCGCGGACGACATGACCGACCACATGCTCGAGCTGCTGCTGCGCGAACTCGACGTCGACCCCGGCGACGTGATCCAGGTGCCGGGCCTGCTCGACCTGTCCTGCCTGTGGCAGGTGTACGGCGTCGACCGGCCCGCGCTCAAGGACGCCCCGTTCGTCCCCGCCACCCACCCGGCGTTCGGCGAACGCGAGACACCCAAGAGCGTCTTCTCGACGCTGCGCGACGGTGACGTCCTCGTGCACCATCCGTACGACTCGTTCTCGACCAGCGTGCAGCGGTTCATCGAGCAGGCGGCCGCTGACCCGCAGGTGCTCGCCATCAAGCAGACGCTGTACCGCACCTCGGGCGACTCCCCGATCGTCAATGCGCTCATCGACGCGGCCGAGGCGGGCAAGCAGGTGGTCGCGCTCGTGGAGATCAAGGCCCGGTTCGACGAGCAGGCGAACATCAAGTGGGCACGCAAGTTGGAGCAGGCGGGCGTGCACGTCGTGTACGGACTCGTCGGACTCAAGACGCACTGCAAGACCTGCCTCGTCGTCCGGCGCGAGGGGTCGACAATCCGCCGCTACTGCCACATCGGCACCGGCAACTACAACCCGAAGACCGCGCGACTCTACGAGGACGTGGGCCTGCTCACCGCGGCCCCCGAGATCGGCGCCGACCTGACCGACCTGTTCAACACGTTGACGGGGTACTCCCGAAAGGCCAACTACCGCAACCTTCTCGTCGCCCCGCACGGGGTTCGTGCCGGCATCGTTGCTCGCATCCATGCCGAGATCGAGCACCGGTTGGCCGGTCGACCGGCGGGCATCCGACTCAAGGCCAACGCGCTCGTCGACGAACAGGTGATCGACGCGCTCTACCGCGCCTCCCAGGCGGGCGTCCCGGTCCGGGTCGTGGTCCGCGGGATCTGCGCACTCCGGCCGGGGGTGCCGGGCCTGAGCGAGAACATCGAGGTCCGTTCGATTCTCGGCCGGTTCCTCGAGCACTCCCGGATCATGCACTTCGAGGGCGCTGGCGAGTTCTGGATCGGCAGCGCCGACATGATGCACCGCAATCTCGATCGGCGGGTCGAGGTGATGGCCCAGGTCAAGGATCCGCGCCTCACCGGCCAACTCGGCGAGGTTTTCGAGTCCGCGCTCGACCCGACGACCCGGTGCTGGGTGCTGCAGTCCGACGGGCATTGGGCGGCGTCCCCGGCCCGCGGCGAGCAGGTGCGCGAGCATCAGGAGGAACTGATGTGCAGCCGACGCGGCCGCACGGCATAGGCCCCGACCACCCGACAGGAGGAACTCCGTGAGCACGAAGTCGGATGGCCCGAAGGCCGGGTCGACGTCGATCAAGGCGAACATCTTCGCGGCGGGGGCGGTGCTGTGGCGAAAGTCGCCCACCAACCCGTACGAGATCGAGATCGCCCTGATCCACCGCCCCAAGTACGACGACTGGTCCTTCCCTAAGGGCAAGCTCGATCCCGGTGAGACACCGGTGGTTGCCGCGCTGCGCGAGGTCGAGGAGGAGACGGGCCTGAGGGTCCAGCTGGGCAGGCACGTCACCCGGGTCGCCTACGAGGTACCCGGACATCGCAAACGCAAGCGGGTGGACTACTGGGCGGCCGAGGCGCGCGGTGGCCTGTTCGTGCCCAACGACGAGGTCGACGAACTGCGGTGGCTCCCCCCCGAGGACGTTCCGGCCGCACTGTCGTACCCGGTGGATCTCAAGGTGACCCGCCGCTTCCTCAAGGTTCCCGCCGACACAACAACGGTGCTGCTGGTACGGCACGCGAAGGCGGGTCGGCGCACCCGATACAAGGGTGATGACACCCAGCGCCCCCTGGACAAGGTCGGGCGCGGGCAGGCCGAGGCGCTCTCGACGCTGCTGCGGGCCTTCGGCGCCACCGAGATCCACGCCGCCGACCGGGTCCGCTGTGTGCAAACCGTCGAACCCCTCGCCCGCGACCTCGGGGTCGGCATCGGGGTGGAACCGGCGCTGACCGAGGAGTCGTACCTGGACGATCCGGCGACGACGCAGTCCCTCGTGCGCAAGATCGCGGCCCGCGGCGGGGTCCAGGTGATCTGCAGCCAGGGCCGGGTCATCCCCGATCTGTTGCAGCGCTGGGCCGATCGTGACGGTGTCACCCTCCCCGCCGCGCGCAATCGAAAGGGCAGCACCTGGGTGCTGTCGATGTCCGGGGGCCGACTGGTGGACGCGAACCATGTCGACAGCGCCCTCCCCGAGGCCTGAACGGCACTGACACGAAAGAAGAGGGGGACGACGGTTGCCCGTCGTCCCCCTCTTCCGTGCGTCGAGGCCTACCGCTTGCGGGCGGTGGTCTTCTTCGCGGGGGCCTTCTTGGCCGGTGCCTTCTTCGCGGGGGCGGCCTTCTTGGCTGCGGTCGCCTTCTTGGCGGGGGCGGCCTTCTTGGCGGCGGTGGTCTTCTTCGCGGCCGTCGCCTTGGTGGCCGTGGCCTTCTTGGCGGGGGCGGCCTTCTTGGCTGCGGTGGTCTTCTTCGCGGCCGTCGCCTTGGTGGCCGTGGCCTTCTTCGCCGCGGTGACCTTCTTGGCGGGGGCGGCCTTCTTGGCTGCGGTGGTCTTCTTCGCGGCCGTCGCCTTGGTGGCCGTGGCCTTCTTCGCCGCGGCGGCCTTCTTGGCGGGCGCGGCCTTCTTCGCCGCCGTCTTCTTCGCGGCGGCCTTCTTCGCGGGAGCCGCGGCGGCCGCACCACGCTTCACGGCCGGGCCGGACGCGGGCAGCTTCTGCTTTCCTGCGATGACGGACTTGAACTGGGCGCCAGGGCGGAAGGCCGGCACCGACGTCGGCTTAACCTTGACGGTCTCACCGGTGCGCGGGTTACGCGCGACCCGCGCCGCACGACGACGCTGCTCGAAGACACCGAAGCCGGTGATGGTGACGTTCTCGCCGGCGTGCACCGCGCGGACGATGATGTCGACGATGTGCTCGACCGCATCGGTGGCGCTACGACGATCAGACTCCAACCGTTCGGTCAGCTGATCAATGAGCTCTGCTTTGTTCATTGGATGTTCCTCCGCAAACCAATGGCCCATTGACGGACCGACTAGCAAACACGGTAAACCGGAAATGGGCAAGAGTCTATGTGCCACGCCAATTCTCATGCCTCTCTCAGCGGCGTGGCTACCCATTTCCGGCGTCCGATGTGCTTAGCGCCCCTACCCGTCGCTGCCGTCGACCCGGGCCGGAAGGGTGGTCGGTTTCCATGACGGCCTTGACTTTTCGAACTCGGAAATCGCGTCTACCTGGCGCAACGTCAATCCGATGTCGTCGAGTCCCTCCAGCAGACGCCAGCGCGTGTAGTCGTCAATGGCAAAGGGCACCACCAGACTTCCAGCACTCACCGTGCGCGACGTGAGATCCACGACAATTTCCAGACCGGGCTGCTCCTCGAGCGCCTTCCAGAGCAGTTCGACGTCGGACTGCTCCACCTGAGCGGCCAGCAGACCGGCCTTGCCCGCGTTGCCACGGAAGATGTCCGCGAACCTCGATGCGATGACGACCCGGAATCCGTAGTCCGACAGCGCCCACACCGCGTGCTCACGGGAGGAGCCGGTGCCGAAGTCCGGTCCCGCTACCAGTACGGTGCCCTTGTCGTACGGGGCGAGGTTCAGGATGAATCCGGGATCGGCACGCCAGCCGGCAAACAGCCCGTCCTCGAAACCACTACGCGTGACGCGCTTTAGGTACACCGCGGGAATGATCTGATCGGTGTCGACATTGGACCGTCGCAGCGGGACGCCGATGCCCTTGTGAGTGGTGAAGGCTTCCATCGAAATATCTCCTACCTGTTCCGAGTCTCTAGTCGAGGTCCGCCGGCGCCGACAGCGTCCCGCGCACCGCGGTTGCGGCGGCGACGAGCGGCGAAACCAGATGGGTGCGACCGCCCTTGCCCTGCCTGCCTTCGAAGTTTCGATTCGACGTCGACGCCGAGCGCTCACCCGAGGCGAGCTGGTCCGGGTTCATGCCAAGGCACATCGAGCAGCCGGCCTGACGCCACTGCGCCCCTGCTGCCGTGAAGATCTCACCGAGCCCCTCCGCCTCAGCCTCGGCCCGCACCCGCATCGAACCGGGAACGATCAGCATGCGGACCCCGTCGGCAACCTTGCGGCCCTTGAGAACTCCCGCGACCGCACGCAGATCCTCGATCCGCCCATTGGTGCACGAACCGACGAAGACGGTGTCGACGGAGACCTCGCGGAGCGGCGTGCCCGCCTCCAGCCCCATGTAGGCCAGGGCCTTCTCGGCTGCCGCGCGGTCGCTCTCGTCGACGATGTCCTCCGGGTTCGGCACCCGCTCCCCCAGCGGAGCACCCTGGCCCGGGTTGGTTCCCCACGTGACGAAGGGGGTCAGCGCCGACGCGTCGATGTGGACCTCGGCGTCGAAAACCGCATCGTCGTCGGTCTTCAGCTCGCTCCACGCGGCAACCGCGGCATCCCAGTCCGCGCCGGTCGGGGCGTGCGGACGCCCCTTGACGAACTCGTAGGTGATCTCGTCGGGTGCAATCATCCCGGCCCGCGCGCCCGCCTCGATCGACATGTTGCAGATCGTCATTCGGGCTTCCATCGAGAGCTTGCGGATCGCCTCACCGCGGTACTCGAGCACGTAGCCCTGCCCCCCACCGGTACCGATCTTCGCGATCACGGCGAGAATCAGGTCCTTGCTCGTGACACCATCGGCCATCTCACCGTCGACCGTGATGGCCATCGTCTTGAACGGGCGCAGCGACAGGGTCTGCGTCGCCATCACGTGCTCGACCTCGCTGGTGCCGATTCCCATTGCCAGAGCACCGAAGGCGCCGTGCGTGGAGGTGTGGCTGTCGCCGCAGACGACCGTCATGCCGGGCTGGGTCAGCCCCAGCTGCGGACCGACGACGTGCACGATGCCCTGGTCCAGGTCACCCATCGGGTGCAACCGGACCCCGAACTCCTCACAGTTGCGTCGCAACGTGTCGACCTGAAGTCTCGAAACGGGATCGGCGATCGGCTGATCGATGTCGACGGTCGGGACGTTGTGGTCCTCGGTCGCGATCGTCAGGTCCGGACGACGAAGCTGCCGTCCGGCCAACCGAAGTCCGTCGAACGCCTGCGGGCTGGTGACCTCGTGCACGAGGTGCAGGTCGATGTAGATCAGGTCGGGCTGACGCGCCGAGCCCTCCCCTTCGCCCCGGACGACGACATGGTCGTCCCACACCTTCTCCGCAAGAGTGCGCCCTCTGCTGGCCATGTTCTCCACCTCTTCGTGATCGGTCGGCTCGCGGGTTATGGGCTGGCCCGCCGAGGATCCGACCTCCATCATCTCTCGGTTCGTGGTCGTTGCCATCGTCCTGCCGTGCACATCCCGCGAGAGTGTCCGATTAGGAATCTCAGAATGCGAGACGCATAATATCGACCTATGAGAAAGCATAGCGTTCCCGAGGCGGTCAGCGGCATCGGGGTTCTCGACAAGGCGATGTCGGTCCTGCACGCCGTCGCGGAGGCGCCGTGCACTCTCGGGGAGCTGTGCACGCGCACCGGCCTCCCCCGTGCGACGGCGCACCGCCTCGCCGTCGGCCTCGAGGTGCACCGACTGCTCGCGCGCGACGCGGACGGCCTGTGGCGCCCGGGCCCCGGCCTGGCGGAACTGGCACCGACCGCACACGACAATCTGCTCGAGGCGGCCGCCCTGGTGCTGCCGCGACTGCGTGAGATCACCGGCGAGAGCGTGCAACTCTATCGACGCGAAGGGGTGCAGCGGGTCTGCGTCGCGTCGATGGAGCCGCCCACCGGCCTTCGCGACACCGTGCTCGTCGGCGCCCGGCTGCCCATGACCGCGGGATCCGGCGCCAAAGTGCTTCTCGCCTGGTCGGATCCACAGGTCCAACGCAGCGTGCTCCCCGATGCCCTGTTCAGCGAGCGGGTCCTCACCGAGGTACGCAAACGAGGGTGGGCCCAGAGCGCGGCCGAACGCGAACCCGGCGTGGCCAGCGTCGCCGCCCCGGTCCGCGACCGCACCGGGAGCGTCGTCGCGGCGATCTCGGTGTCCGGACCGATCGACCGGATGGGCAGACGCCCCGGCGCCAGGTGGGCGGCGGACCTGCTCGCCGCCGCGGAAGCGCTGCACAAGCGCCTCTGAGTGGGATTCGGCGCCCATCCCCTCCCCCGGCGGACACCCACGTGGCACAGTGCTGCGTGAGAACACGTTCCAGAAAATCCGAAACCGGAGGACCGTCGCAGTGGGCACCAACCAGCGGGCACAGGTCACGATGACCGACGCCGAGATCACCGAGTTCGTCGAACACAGCCGCGTCGCAACGATGGCCACCATCGGCCCGCACGGCGCACCCCACCTGATTGCCATGTGGTACGCGATCATCGACGGCGAAGTGTGGTTCGAGACGAAGGCGAAGTCGCAGAAGGCGGTGAACCTGCGCCGCGACAACCGCATCACGGTGATGATCGAGGACGGCCACACCTACGACACCCTGCGCGGCGTCTCGTTCGAGGGTACCGCCGAGATCGTCGAGGATCCCGACGCCCTGTGGTCCGTCGGCGTGAGCATCTGGGAGCGGTACACCGGCCCGTACCGCAAGGACGTCGATCCCGCGATCGAGATGATGCTCAACAAGCGAGTCGCGGTGCGGGTGAAGCCGGACCGAGTGCGGTCGTGGGACCACCGCAAGCTCGGCCTGCCGTCGATGCCGCTCGGCGGCAGCACCGCCGAATTTCTCTGACACCGCCCCCGCCCGACCGCATCCGTGCCGCGAAATATTGCCGCGACGGGGGCACGTCGGCGCGGTACGGTCACGGTGCGACCCCATCCACCGGAGATCGACGATCGAGGAGGACCGCACCGTGACCGAATCCGAGAGTGAACACATCAAGGAGCAGTTCCGGGAGGCACTCGAGCGCAAGAGTCATCAGCACTCGATGCACGGCAACGCACCGGCAGGCGATTCCAAGATTCACAACTCGCATGGCCCCGCCGACCACAAGCGTGAGTTCCGCCGCAAGAGCGGCTGACGGACGTTCCCGTCCAACGACGAAAGACCCTCCGGATACCGGAGGGTCTTTCGTTTTGTAGCCCCGACGGGATTTGAACCCGCGCTACCGCCTTGAGAGGGCGGCGTCCTAGGCCGCTAGACGACGGGGCCAGGACTTGCAGACGATCGGCACGCTCTCCGTGGTAGCCCCGACGGGATTTGAACCCGCGCTACCGCCTTGAGAGGGCGGCGTCCTAGGCCGCTAGACGACGGGGCCAGGGAACGTGCCGTGTACTGCATGGCAACCCGGCGAACGGCCGCTGTGCTGTCGAAACAGCACAGTGAACACTCACCGAATTTCCGCTGGGGTACCAGGACTCGAACCTAGAATGGCTGAACCAGAATCAGCTGTGTTGCCAATTACACCATACCCCAATGGCTTCTCCCGACGGCCTCCGCTGCGCGGCGGTTGCTGTCGTTCGAACCGAGGAGAACTTTAGCAAAGCCCACCCGCCATTCTCCAAATCGGCTGGTCAGGGGCCCAATCTGAGCCACCCGACCAGCCGGCGGAGGGTCAGACGATGCTCGCGCGGGCCGCCAGCAGGCGGCCGAGGGTCTTCTCGCGGCCCAGCAGCTCCATCGACTCGTACAGCGGCGGGCTGATGTGCGACCCGGTCAGCGCGACCCGCACCGGAGCAAACGCCTTGCGCGGCTTGAGCTCCAAACCGTCGATCAGCGCGGCCTTGAGGGCGGCCTCGAGGTCGGCGGTCGCCCACGCGCCGAGCCCGTCCAGTGCGGCGATGGTCGCATCCAGCACCGGCGCCGCGTCGGCGCCCAGGTTTTTCGCTGCGGCGGCCTCGTCGATCGCGAAGTCGGCGTCGGGGACGAACAGGAACTTGAGCAGGTCCCAGGCGTCCGACAACACCACGATGCGGGTCTGCACGAGCTCCGCGGCGGTGTCGAACTGCTCGGCCGTCACGGCGTCGACGGGGTGACCGTGCGCGGTCAGGTACGCGCGGAGCCGGGCCGCGAAGTCCGCGGAGTCGAGCAACCGAATGTGCTCGGCGTTGATCGCGTCGGCCTTCTTCTGGTCGAACCGCGCGGGATTGGAGTTGACCTTCGCGATGTCGAAGGCCGCGACCATCTCGTCGAGCGAGAAGACGTCGCGGTCGTCGGCGATGCTCCAGCCGAGCAGGGCCAGGTAGTTCAGCAGCCCCTCGGGGAGGAAGCCGCGGTCGCGGTGAATGAAGAGATTCGACTCGGGATCCCGCTTGGACAGCTTCTTGTTGCCCTGCCCCATCACGAACGGCAGATGCCCGAACTCCGGTGTGAAATCGGCGACACCGATGCGCCGCAACGCCTCGTACAGCGCGAGCTGCCGCGGCGTCGACGACAGCAGGTCCTCGCCGCGCAGCACATGGGTGATCTTCATCAGCGCGTCGTCAACGGGGTTCACGAGCGTGTAGAGCGGGATGCCGTTGCCGCGGGTGAGCGCGAAGTCCGGGACCGTGCCCGCCTTGAACGTCGTCTCACCGCGGACCATGTCCACCCAGGTCAGGTCGTGGTCGGGCATGCGCAACCGGATCACCGGCTTGCGCCCCTCGGACCGGTACAGCTCCCGCTGCTCCTCGGTCAGGGTGCGGTCGAAGTTGTCGTACCCGAGCTTGGGGTCGCGGCCTGCCGCGTGATGCCGCGCCTCCACCTCCTCCGGCGTCGAGAAGGACTCGTATGCCTCGCCCGCCTCGACCAGCTTCGCGACGACCTCGAGGTGCAGATCGCGGCGCTGCGACTGCCGGTACGGCTCGTGCGGGCCCCCGACCTCGGGGCCCTCGTCCCAGGTCAGGCCGAGCCACCGCAGCGCGTCGAGGATCGCCTGGTACGACTCCTCCGAGTCGCGCGCCGCGTCGGTGTCCTCGATGCGGAAGACGAACTTGCCGCCGTGATGCCGCGCGTACGCCCAGTTGAACAGGGCGGTGCGGACGAGCCCGACGTGCGGGGTTCCGGTGGGAGACGGACAGAAACGGACGCGCACTTCGCTGGTGGTCATGGCTCACTTGGGTTGGAGGAGGACGGTCTCGTTGAGACCGCGGGTCCCTCCCAGATTAGTCCTCCCCCGCACCGTCGGGCCGCCCGATCAGCCTTTCGCGACGACGGGGTTGGTGAGCGTCCCAATCCCCTCGACGGTCACGCTGACGCTGTCGCCCGCGACGATCGGCCCGACGCCTTCCGGTGTTCCGGTCAGGATGACGTCGCCCGGCAGCAGCGTCATGACCGCCGAGATCCACTCGATGATCTTCGGAATATCGTGCAGCAGTAGCGAAGTGCGGCTGCGCTGCCTGAGTTCGCCGTTCACCTCGGTGCGGATCTCGACGTCGGAGGCGTCGAGGGTGGTCTCGATCCACGGCCCCAACGGGCAGAACGTGTCGTGCCCCTTCGCCCGGGTCCACTGGCCGTCGTGGCGCTGATGGTCACGCGCGGACACGTCGTTGGCGACGGTGTAGCCGAGCACCACGTCGAGCGCCTTCGCCGCGGGCACATCCTTGCAGGGGCGGCCGATGACAATGGCCAGCTCACCCTCGTGGTGGACCTCGCTGGAACTCGGCGGCAGCACGATCGGTGCGCCGGGGCCGACGATCGCGGTGTTGGGCTTGAGGAAGATGACCGGATCGGCGGGCGCCTCGCCGCCCATCTCGGCGGCGTGCGCGGCGTAGTTCTTGCCGATGCAGATCACCTTGCTCGCGAGGATCGGGGCGAGCAGGCGCACGTCCGCGAGGGGCCAACTGCGGCCGGTGAACGTCGGGGTGCCGAACGGATGCTCGGCGATCTCCTTCGCCGTGCGCGCGTCCCCCTCCCCCTCGATCGAGACGAAGGCGACCCCATCCGGGCTGGCAATTCGACCTAGGCGCATGCCCGAATCCTAGACCTATTCCATATTTTGGGACATCAATTTCACTACATGAGAAGCACGGTCGTAGCGTGACGTCATGACCGATACCGCGCAGCACACCGTCAGCACCACGCGCCGCGCGGCGATGCTCGGGCTCGGCGTCGCCGCCCAGGCCGCGCAGGCGGTCCTGGTGAACGGGACCGCGTTCCTGATCCCCACGCTGCACGACGAGTACGGCCTCACCCTCGCGCAGGCCGGCACGCTCGCGTCGGCACCGATCGTCGGCGTGATGCTGACCCTGGTCGCCTGGGGCGCGCTGGCCGACCGATACGGCGAGCGCGTCGTCCTGGCCGCCGGGCTGGCGCTGGCCGCCGCGTCCACCACCGCCGCCACCGTCGTCACGGCCCTGCCCGCACTCGCGGTGCTGCTGGCGTTCGGCGGCGCAGCGGCCGCCGCGGCCAACGCCGCCAGTGGACGCGTCGTCGTCGGCTGGTTCCCGCCCCACCAGCGCGGACTCGCGATGGGCATCCGCCAGATGTCGCTGCCGCTCGGTGTCGCGGTCGCCGCGATGACCGTCCCGGTCCTGGCCCGCGATCACGGCATCGGCTGGGCGCTGGCCTTCCCCGCCGCGGCGTGTGCGCTGGCGGCCGCGGCATGCGCGATCTGGATCGCGGATCCGCCGCGGCCCGCGCCCGGTGACGCCGCCGACCTCGGCCTGCTCGCCAACCCGTACCGGACGACCGGCACGCTGCAACGCATCCACGCCACCTCGATCCTGCTGGTGGTCCCGCAGTACGTCGTGTGGACCTACGCCCTGGTCTGGCTGGTGACCGACCGGGGGTGGTCGGAGTCGTCCGCGGGCATCGTCATCACCGCCGCACAGTTCCTCGGCGCGGCGGGACGCGTCGCCGCCGGCGTCTGGTCCGACCGGGTCGGCAGCCGACTGCGCCCCCTGCGGACGGTCGCACTGGCCGTCTCGGTGTCGATGCTCGCCCTGGCGGCGGCAGCGGCAACCGGGTCCCCGGTCGCCGTTGCACTGTTGGTCGTCGCGTCGGTGACCACCGTCGCTCCGAACGGTCTCGCGTTCACCGCGGTCGCCGAGATCGCGGGACCCTACTGGAGCGGCCGGGCACTGGGCATCCAGAACACCGGACAGTTCATCGCCGCGGCGGCCGTCGGCCCGGTCTTCGGCGCGGTCATCGGCGTGATCGGGTTCCCCGCCGCGTTCGCTGTCGCCGCCCTGATGCCCGCCGCCGCGGCACCCCTGGTCCCCACCCACCACCCCGCCCGCACCTGATCCGCCCGGCCGAGGCGCGCGCACCGTCCCGACGATCGGACCACCGGGCCCATCCGCTCCACACCGCCCGAGTGAACGGATCATCCGCTCGATCTGATCGACTGAACGGAAGCGTTCAGTCGATCTGGTCGAATGAACGGCACGTTCGCTCGGCTGAACCGGCCTCGGACGACCGGTCCACAGACACACACGCGCCCGCGAGCCGGACGGCTCGCGGGCGCGTGTGTGGCGCGTACTAGACCGCGGCCGCGATCCGGTCGCCGACCTCGGTCGTGACGATCGGCGCGTCGCCACGGGCAGCGAGATCGGCCTCGACCGCGCGCTCGATCCCCGCCGCGTCGTCCTCGCGACCGAGATGGCGCAACAGCATCGCAGCCGACAGGATCGCCGCGGTCGGGTCGGCGATGCCCTGGCCCGCAATGTCGGGGGCCGACCCGTGCACGGGTTCGAACATCGACGGGTTGGTGCCGGAGGCGTCGATGTTGGCGCTCGCGGCGAGGCCGATACCGCCGGTGACCGCGCCTGCCAGGTCGGTGATGATGTCGCCGAACAGGTTGTCGGTGACGATCACATCGAACCGCGCCGGGTCGGTGACCATGTAGATCGTCGCGGCGTCGATGTGGCAGTACGCGGTCTCGACGTCCGGGTACTCGGCGCCGACCTGCTCCATCGCGCGGGTCCAGATGCGGCCCGCGTTGGAGAGCACGTTCGTCTTGTGGATCAGCGTCAGATGCTTGCGACGCTTCTGCGCCAGCTCGTAGGCGGCGCGGACGACGCGCTCGGCACCGAACCAGGTGTTGACCGACACCTCGGTGGCGACCTCGTGCGGGGTGCCGACCCGGATCGAGCCACCGTTGCCGGTGTACGGCCCCTCGGTGCCCTCCCGGACGACGAGGAAATCGATGTCCGGGTTCGCGGCCAGCGGCGACGTCGACTCCGGGTAGGTGCGGGCCGGGCGCAGGTTCACGTGGTGGTCGAGCAGGAAGCGCATGTTCAGCAGCAGGCCACGCTCGAGGATGCCGGGGGCAACGTACCGCGGATCACCGATCGCGCCGAGCAGAATCGCGTCGTGCTGACGGATCGACTCCAGCTCCGCGTCCGGCAGCAGGTCGCCGGTCTCGTTGTACCGCTTGGCACCGAGATCGAACTCGGTGGTCTCCACGTCGGGAACCAGCTTCCGCAGCACCTTCAGCGCCTCGGCCGTGACCTCGACACCGATGCCGTCACCGGGGATGACCGCAAGCTTCATGAACACACTCTCTTCTCGTAGCTACTGGGGGTGAATCTGACTGTGGCCGCGACCGTTTCGTCAACGGTCGCGGCCACGTGGTCAGACCGGGACGATCAGGACAGGTCGACCTGCGCCACACGCGCGTCGAGCTGCGAGGTGATCTGCGCGACCTCGGCGTCACCGACGACGCGGTCGACGCGCAGGATCACGGTGGCGCCCTCGCCCTCGGCGTCCTGGCTCAGCGCGGCGGCCTGGATGTCGATGCCCGCGGTGCCGAGCACGGTGCCGAGGATGCCGAGCACGCCCGGCCGATCCGTGTAGTGCACGACGATGTTGTGGCCCTCGGCCCGCAGGTCGAAGCTGCGGCCGTTGACGGCGACGATCTTCTCCACCTGCTGCAGGCCGGTCAGCGCACCGGCGACGGTGGTGACGGTGCCGTCGGCGGCGACCGCGCGCACCTCGACGGCGCTGCGGTGCGTCTGCGCCTCGCTGTGCTTCTCGACCTCTACGGTGACGCCGCGCTGCTCGGCGAGCTGCGGGGCATTGACGAACGTGACGGCCTCGTCGCTGCTCGCGGAGAACAGGCCGCGCAGCGCGGCGAGACCGAGGATGTCGACGTTCTCGGCGGACAGCTCGCCGCTCGCGATCACCTGGACGTTCTGGACGGCCTCGGTCGACAGCGTGCCGGCGAGCAGGCCCAGCTTGCGGACCAGCTCGAGCCACGGCGCGACCTCTTCGCCGACCGGGCCGCCGGAGACGTTGACGGCGTCCGGCACGAACTCGCCGGCCAGGGCCAGCAGCACGGACTTGGCGACATCGGTGCCCGCGCGGTCCTGGGCCTCGGAGGTGGAGGCGCCAAGGTGCGGGGTGACGACGACGTTGTCGAGATCGAACAGCTTGGAGTCGGTGCACGGCTCGGTGTTGAACACGTCGAGACCGGCGGCGCGAACCTTGCCGTTCACGAGCGCGTCGTACAGCGCGTCCTCGTCGATCAGGCCGCCGCGGGCGGCGTTGACGATGATGACGCCGTCCTTGGCCTTGGCCAGGCGCTCGGCGTTGATCAGGCCCGCGGTCTCCTTGGTCTTGGGCAGGTGCACCGAGATGAAGTCGGCACGCTCGACCAGCTCGTCGATGTCGACCAGCTCGATACCCAGCTGCGCCGCGCGGGCCGCGGGCAGGTAGGGGTCGTACGCGATGAGGTTGGTCTCGAACGCGGCGAGACGCTGCGCGAACAGCTGACCGATGCGGCCAAGGCCGACGACGCCGACGGTCTTCCCGAGAATCTCGGTGCCGTTGAAGCTGGAGCGCTTCCAGGTCTTCTCCCGCAGCGTGCGGTCGGCGGCCGGGATCTGACGGGCGGTCGAGAGCAGCAGCGAGACGGCGTGCTCGGCGGCCGAGTGAATGTTGGAGGTCGGCGCGTTGACGACCATGACGCCGCGACCGGTCGCGGCCGGGATGTCGACATTGTCCAGCCCGACGCCGGCGCGGCCGACGATCTTCAGCTTGGCGGCCGCGGCGAGGACCTCGGCGTCGACGGTGGTCGCGGAACGCACGAGCAGGGCGTCCGCCTCGGGCACGGCGGCCAGCAGGGCGGGACGGTCGGGGCCGTCCACCCAGCGCACCTCGACACCGTCTCCGAGCGCATCGACGGTCGATTGTGCGAGCTTGTCGGCGATCAGGACAACGGGACGGCCATTCTGGCTCACGAGCGAACTCCCTGTGTTAGGTGTCTGGGCGGATCGTCACCGAACCGGGGCGCGGTGCGGTGCCCGCAAAGTTCGTGACCCGGACAGCTTAGTTGCCCCCACAGTTCGGTATCACCCCGCGGGTCGGCAGTACCACATCGTGGACGCGGGAACGATCCGCACGCGCATCACCGGGTACGCGTGTCGGCCGCCTCGCCCCCGGAAAGCGGACGGGCCCGATGCCCTCCGGAACAGGTGCACTGTCCGGGAGGGCATCGGGCCCCGCGCTACCGCGCCCGTGGGGGGGGTTTTTCCCCCCCCCCGGGGGAAACCAACACAACCGGCAAAAACCCCCGGTCGTCCCCTTCGTCTTGCTACCCAACCCCCCCCCCCAACCCCCCCACCCTTCCTCTTTCG
>NZ_JBHXNU010000003.1:162657-199282 GCF_042719255.1 Rhodococcus sp. NPDC058532 | reverse complement strand
ACGGTCACTACTGGTGATTTTTGTCGTCTCCCTCCCCCGGGAGAAGGGGTGGGGCCGGAGTCCTTGGGAAGGGGGTGCACTGTCCGGGAGGGCATCGGGCCCCGCGCTACCGCGCCCGTGCGTGATTTTTACCCCGATCGGGGGAAAAATCACGCACAGTGGCGAAGCCGCTCAGGCGGTCTCGGTGATCGGGCGATCGACCCAGCTCATCAGGTCGCGCAGCTTCTTGCCGGTGACCTCGATCGGGTGCTCGGCGTTCGCCTTGCGCAGGCCCTCGAGCTCGGTGTTGCCGTTCTCGACGTTGGCGACGAGGCGGCGGGTGAACTCGCCGGACTGGATGTCCGCGAGGATCGCCTTCATCCGCTCCTTGGTGCCCGCGTCGATGACCCGCGGACCGGACAGGTAGCCGCCGAACTCCGCGGTGTCGGACACCGAGTAGTTCATCCGGGCGATGCCACCCTCGTACATCAGGTCGACGATGAGCTTGAGCTCATGCAGCACCTCGAAGTAGGCCATCTCGGGGGCGTAGCCCGCCTCGACCATGACCTCGAAGCCGGTCTTGACGAGCTCCTCGGTGCCACCGCAGAGGACGGCCTGCTCACCGAACAGGTCGGTCTCGGTCTCCTCCTTGAAGGTCGTCTTGATGACGCCGGCGCGGGTACCGCCGATGCCCTTCGCGTAGGACAGCGCCAGGGCCTGGCCCTCGCCCTTCGGATCCTGGTGGACCGCGATCAGGGCCGGGACGCCCTTGCCGTCGGCGAACTGACGACGCACCAGGTGGCCCGGGCCCTTCGGCGCGACCATGCCGACCGTGACGTTGGCCGGGGGCTTGATCAGGTCGAAGTGGATGTTGAGGCCGTGTCCGAAGAACAGCGCGTCGCCGTCCTTGAGGTTCGGCTCGATGTCGTTCGTGTAGATCGACGCCTGCGCGGTGTCGGGCGCGAGCAGCATGATGACGTCGGCCCACTCGGCGACCTCGGCCGGGGTGCCGACGGTCAGGCCCTGCTCCTCGGCCTTCGCGCGGGACTTGGAGCCCTCCTTGAGACCGATGCGGACATCGACCCCGGAGTCGCGCAGGCTCAACGAGTGCGCGTGGCCCTGGCTGCCATAACCGATCACCGCGACCTTGCGGCCCTGGATGATCGACAGGTCGGCGTCATCGTCGTAGAACATCTCGACTGCCACTGGTATTACCTCTCCTCTGGATACAGCCTTGCGGGAATGAGTAGAACTTAGCTAGCGGGTGGCCGTGATCGACTTCGGGCCACGTCCGACCGCGACGACACCCGACTGCACGATCTCGCGGATGCCGTACGGGTCGAGCATCCGGAGCAGCGCGTCGAGCTTGGACCGGGTACCGGTCGCCTCGACCGTGAGCGACTCCGGCGAGACGTCGATCACCTTGGCGCGGAACAGGTTCACCGCCTCGATGACCTGGGTGCGGACGCTGGCGTCGGCGCGCACCTTGATGAGCACCAGCTCGCGCGCGACGGACGCCTCCCCCTCCTGCTCGACGATCTTGATGACGTTGACGAGCTTGTTGAGCTGCTTCGTCACCTGCTCGAGCGGGAACTCGTCGACGGTGACGACGATCGTCATCCGCGAGATGTCGGGCAGTTCGGTGCCGCCGACGGCGAGGGACTCGATGTTGAATCCACGCCGGGAGAAGAGTGCGGCCACCCGGGCCAGCACGCCCGGCTTGTCCTCGACGAGAACGCTCAGGGTGTGGCTGGTGCTCACTTGTCTTCCTCTCCCGCTGCAGCGGACGCGGCCGAACGCTGCTCGCGTTCCATCGCCTGGTGAATGACGGTCGGCTCGGCCACCGACTCGTCGTCATCGAACAGCGGACGGATGCCCCGCGCCGCCTGGATCTCGTCGTTGCTGGTGCCCGCCGCGACCATCGGCCACACCTGGGCGTCGGCACCGACGATGAAGTCGATCACGACCGGCTTGTCGTTGATCGACTGCGCCTCGCGGATCGCCGCCTCGACGTCCTCCTCCCGCTCGACCCGGATGGCGTGGCAGCCCAGCGCCTCACCGAGCTTGACGAAGTCGGGGATGCGGACCGCGCCGTGGGTGCCCAGGTTCGTGTTCGAGTACCGCTCCTCGTAGAAGAGGGTCTGCCACTGCCGGACCATGCCGAGGTTGCCGTTGTTGATCAGGGCAACCTTGATCGGCACGCCCTCGACCGCACAGGTCGCGAGCTCCTGGTTGGTCATCTGGAAGCAGCCGTCGCCGTCGATGGCCCACACTTCCTTCTCCGGGGCGCCCATCTTGGCGCCCATCGCGGCCGGGACCGCGTACCCCATGGTGCCGAGGCCGCCGGAGTTGAGCCAGGTGCGCGGCTTCTCGTACTTGACGAACTGGGCGGCCCACATCTGATGCTGGCCGACGCCCGCGCAGTAGACGGCGTCGGGACCGGCGAGCCTGCCGACCGCCTCGATCACGAACTCGGGCGAGAGCGCACCGTCGGACGGCTTGCCGTACGCCAGCGGGTAGGTGGTGCGCAGGCCGTCCAGGTACTCCCACCACGCGCCGAGGTCGAAGGTGGTTCCGGTGGCCAGGTCGGCGCGGATCGCCTCGATCAGCTCGACGATGACCTCCTTGCAGTCGCCGACGATCGGCACGTCCGCGTACCGGTTCTTGCCGATCTCGGCGGGGTCGATGTCCGCGTGGATGACCTTCGCGTCGGGGGCGAACGAGTCGAGCTGACCGGTGACCCGGTCGTCGAACCGCGCGCCGAGGGTGATCAGCAGATCCGAGCGCTGCAGCGCGGCGACGGCGGCGACGGCGCCGTGCATGCCGGGCATGCCGCAGTGCAACCGGTGGCTGTCGGGGAACGCGCCGCGGGCCATCAGGGTGGTCACGACCGGGATCCCGGTGAGCTCGGCGAGCTCGAGCAGCTCCGCGGACGCCTCGGCCTTGATGACGCCGCCACCGACGTAGAGGACCGGCGACGCCGACTCGGCGATCAGGCGGGCCGCCTCCCGCACCTGCTTGCCGTGCGGCTTGGACACCGGACGGTAGCCGGGCAGCCGCATCTCGGGCGGCCAGGAGAAGGTGGTCTGCGACTGCAAGATGTCCTTCGGGATGTCGACGAGGACCGCGCCCGGCCGACCGGAGGACGCCAGGTAGAACGCCTCGGCGATGATCCGCGGGATGTCGATCGGATCGGTGATGAGGAAGTTGTGCTTGGTGATCGGCATCGTGATGCCGGAGATGTCGGCCTCCTGGAAGCCGTCGGTGCCGATCAGGCTGCGCGCGACCTGCCCGGTGATCGCGACGACGGGAACCGAATCCATCTGCGCGTCGGCGAGCGGGGTCACCAGGTTCGTCGCGCCGGGGCCGGAGGTGGCCATGCAGACACCGACCTTGCCGGTGGCCTGGGCGTACCCGGTCGCGGCGTGGCCGGCGCCCTGCTCGTGCCGGACCAGGACGTGCCGCACCTTCTGCGAGTCGAACAGCGGGTCGTAAACCGGGAGGACCGCGCCGCCGGGAATGCCGAACACGGTGTCCACCTCGAGCTCCTCGAGTGCCCGGACCACGGACTGGGCGCCGGTGACCCGCTCGGGTGCGACCTGGCGTCGGTTGCCGGGCTGGGGGGCTGCCGTCGTCGGTCCGGGCTGAGCCCCGGCCTTGCGCGGCGTTGGCTGCGGCCGTGCGGTTGGTGCGCTCACTGGTGATTCCTCTGGTGTTGACGGTTCGAGCTGATTCCGGGCAACAAAAAACCCCCGTCAGCATTGTCTGCTGTACGAGGGTGGCGCGTCGTGCTGTGCGAGTTGACGGAAGTATCGACTCAGGCGACGACGCGCCGGCCGATTACGAGCAACTCATTCTGCTTCACGCGATAGAAGGTAGGCGCGTCAAGGGTGAACAGTCAACTTTTTTGAGCATGCTGTCCCAGAATGTGAGAGCGCCAGCTGCGAATGCGAGAATGGTGTGGTGTCGTCCCCATCGCAGCCCGTGCCACCGTCCCCATCCTCCCACACCCGCGGACCCGCCCCCACCGCAGAACCGGTCCGCCACTCCATTCAGATCTCGAGCCTCGGACTGCTCGGCGTCCTGCTGCTCGCCTTCGGCCTGAGCTTCGTGATCTTCGCCAGCCCGCCGTGGGTGTCGGTCCTCTGGCTCGTCCCGGTCGGCGTCGCCTACTGGATGCTGCGGGTCCGGACCGTCGTCGACGCCAGCGGGCTGCACGTCCGCCGGGTGTTCAGCAGCGAGGTCATCTCCTGGGACGAGATCAAGGGATTCCGGTTCCCCAAGCGCGGCGGCTGGGCGCGTGCCGAACTGACCGACGGCACCGAGAAGTCGCTGCCGGTCGTCACCTTCGGCCGCCTGCCGCTGATCGCCGAGGCAAGCGGCGGCCGCGTCACCGACCCGTACGCCGTCGCCGACCGGATCGAACGCGAACGCCACGACCGGGAGCACGCCGAGCAGGCGGAGTCGACTGGCAACGAGGCGGAGTCGGCTCCCGACGCCCACTGACCCGCGCGTACCGTTGGGGGGATACCCGGCGCGTTCTCCGGCCCCAGCCCACCGGACCGGTGCGCGCCCCGATGAGCGAAGGACGCCCATGCCCCCGCTGAGGTCACGCACCACCACCGTCGGACGCAATGCTGCCGGAGCCCGCTCGCTGTGGCGCGCCACCGGCATGACGGACTCCGACTTCGGCAAGCCGATCGTCGCGATCGCGAACTCCTACACGCAGTTCGTCCCGGGTCACGTGCACCTGAAGAACGTGGGCGACATCGTCGCCGAGGCGGTCCGCGCCGCGGGCGGCGTGCCGCGCGAGTTCCACACCATCGCCGTCGACGACGGCATCGCGATGGGCCACGGCGGCATGCTGTACTCGCTGCCGAGCCGCGAGATCATCGCCGACTCCGTCGAATACATGGTGAACGCGCACACCGCCGACGCGCTGGTGTGCATCTCCAACTGCGACAAGATCACCCCCGGCATGCTCAACGCCGCGATGCGCCTGAACATCCCGACGGTGTTCGTCTCCGGCGGACCGATGGAGGCGGGCAAGGCGGTCGTCGTCGGCGGTGTCGCGCAAGCCCCCACCGACCTGATCACCGCCATCTCCGCCTCCGCGAACGACGCCGTCACCGACGACGGGCTCGACGAGGTCGAGCGCAGCGCCTGCCCGACCTGCGGGTCCTGCTCGGGGATGTTCACCGCGAACTCGATGAACTGCCTCACCGAGGCGCTCGGGCTGTCGCTGCCCGGCAACGGGTCGACGCTGGCCACCCACGAGGCGCGGCGCGCGCTGTTCTCCCGCGCGGGCACCACCGTCGTCGAGGCCGCGCTGCGGTACTACCGCGACGAGGACGAGTCGGTGCTTCCCCGGAATATCGCCTCCCCCAAGGCGTTCGAGAACGCGATGGCGCTCGACGTCGCGATGGGCGGCTCCACCAACACGGTGCTGCACACCCTCGCCGCCGCGCAGGAGGGCGAGGTCGACTTCGACCTGACCACCATCGACGCGATCAGCCGTCGGGTGCCGTGCCTGTCGAAGGTCTCCCCGAATTCCGACTACCACATGGAAGACGTGCACCGGGCGGGCGGAATTCCCGCGATCCTCGGCGAACTGCGCCGCGCCGGACTGCTGCATACCGACGTGTCCACGGTGCACACCGCGAGCTTCGACGAGTGGCTCGACACCTGGGACATCCGCTCCGGCAAGGCGTCCGACGAGGCCATCGAACTCTTCCACGCCGCGCCGGGCGGAGTCCGCACCACCGAGCCGTTCTCCACGGCGAACCGGTGGAGCGCACTGGACACGGACGCCGCGGGTGGCTGCATCCGCGACCTCGAGCACGCGTACACCGTCGAGGGCGGCCTGTGCGTGCTGCGCGGCAACATCGCCGTCGACGGCGCGATCCTCAAGACCGCGGGAATCGACGAGGACCTGTTCTCCTTCCAGGGCCCGGCGGTCGTCGTCGAGTCGCAGGAGGAGGCGGTCTCGGTGATCCTGCAGAAGCAGATCAAGCCGGGCGACGTGATCGTGGTGCGCTACGAGGGCCCGAAGGGCGGCCCCGGGATGCAGGAGATGCTGCACCCCACCGCATTCCTCAAGGGCGCGGGCCTCGGCAAGGTGTGCGCGCTCGTCACCGACGGCCGCTTCTCCGGCGGCACCTCGGGCCTGTCGATCGGGCACATCTCGCCCGAGGCGGCGGCGGGCGGCGTCATCGGGCTGGTGGAGAACGGCGACCAGATCCGCATCGACGTCACCACCCGCGCCCTCGAGGTGCTCGTCGACGATGCGGTCCTCGCCGAGCGGCGCGCCAAGATGGAGGCCCGCGAGCGACCGTGGCAGCCCGTCGACCGGCAGCGCACCGTCACGACCGCTCTGCGCGCGTACGCCGCGCTCGCGACCTCCGCCGACAAGGGTGCGGTCCGGCAGGTCCCGTAGCCACACCGCCTCGGGTGAGGGGCACCTTCGACCGGTCCGACCGGTCCAAGGTGCCCCTCACCCGTTCGGGTGTCAGGACAGGGGGTTCGCCCCGTTGAGGAAAATCCACAGGCACACCCCGCCCGCGACGCCGAGCAGCAGCACCACGAAGGACCCGACGTGCGGTCTGGTCGCCCACTTGCGGCGGCCGTCGACGGAGATGCGGCCCGGGCCGGTGAGCACGATCGCGACCAGCATCGCCGTCAGCAGCAGTTCGAGTTCGGGCCCGTCCGGGGCGAACCACTGCAGGCCCGGTTCCGCCGCCTGGGTGACACACCAGGCGTTGATCAGGACGGCGAGCAGACCGGCCGCGGCGAGCGGGGTGAACAGCC
Organism: Rhodococcus sp. NPDC058532; assembly: GCF_042719255.1. Taxonomy (NCBI): domain Bacteria; kingdom Bacillati; phylum Actinomycetota; class Actinomycetes; order Mycobacteriales; family Nocardiaceae; genus Rhodococcus; species Rhodococcus sp. NPDC058532. The sequence continues at coordinate 192,496 of NZ_JBHXNU010000003.1, read as the reverse complement.
CGAGGATCAGCAGCGCCCCGGCGGCCACCTCACCGATCGCCCCGGCCAGGGCCAGCCACCGCGCCTGCTCGAAGCCCGACTCGACGAGGAAGGCCTCGAAGCCGTCGAGTCCCGGGCCACCCCAGATCCCGAACAGCTTCTGCAGACCGTGCGCAAGGGCAACCGCACCGACCGCGACCCGCAGCACGAGGAGGCCCAGGTCGAGGGTGCCGCGCGGGGTCCGTTGCGCCGCCGCCGGGGGCACCGCCTCCGGCGCCGCTACGGGCGCGGCCAGTGCCGCGGCAAGCTCGCGGTCGTAGGAGTCCGCCGTCCGCAACTCCTCGGTCGGGTGCGGCGGCGCCGGGTCGGGGTGGTCGCCGCCCCCGTACGAGGGGATCTGTTCGGTCGGCATCAACCCGAGGTCGTCATCGCTCGTGGGGAACCGTTCCGTCGGCTGGTCGAACGGGCTCGCCGCCGCGGGCCCGAAGCCGTCACTGTCCTTGTGCTGTCGCGGGTTGTCGGTCACGAAATCCAGCGTAGAACGGGTGGGTCACCGCCGACCGGTTCGGCGCGCGGGCGGACCGTTGTCGTACCGTGCCAGGTATGGCGATCTCTCGTGCGGCGTACCGCACCGCGGCGCTGTCCACGCTCGCCGCGGTTGCCCTCACCGGCTGCGCACGCTTCGACGACAGCGCATCGACCCCGTTCACTCCGGTGCCGACGTTCTCCGCGGGCGACGTCGAACCCCGGTCGCCCGGCACACCGCCGCCGACCACGACCCCCGGCGAGACGACAACGGAGCCCGCGCCGTGCGTCGATCCCGACCCCGCGGTCATCGCCACCTGCCTGGACACCACCGCCTCGGTCACGATGCTGCCCGGCGGCCAGTCCGCCCTGGTCACCGAGCGCCGGACCGGACGGATCCTGCGGGTCGCGCCCGGCGCGCCGGTCCAGGAGGTGGCGCGGGTCGCCGTCGACGGCTCCGGCGACGGCGGCCTGCTCGACATCGCCCTGTCCCCCACCTATGCCGAGGACAACCTCCTGTACGCCTACATCACCACGGCGGGCGACAACCGGGTGGTGCGAGTCGCCCCCGGTGACACCCCGAAGGACGTCCTGACCGGCATCCCGCGCGGCGCACGTGGCAACGCGGGCGCCCTCGTCTTCACCGGGCCGAGCGAACTCGCGGTCCTCACCGGCAACGCCGGAAACCCCGCGGCCGCAACGGACCCCGCCTCGCTCGCCGGGAAGCTGCTCCGGGTCACCGGGCTCACCCCTGCGCAGGACCATCCGGCGCCGCAGGTGCTGCTCTCCGGGATCGGCACGGCAGGAGACGTGTGCGTCAATCCCCTCGGCGGTGGCGTGTGGGTCACCGACCGGACCGTCCTCGAGGATCGGCTGCAGCGCGTTGCGGCGGACGGCGCGACCGGAACGCCGGTGTGGACGTGGCCGGACCGGCCCGGTGTCGCAGGCTGCACCGCCGTCGACGGCGGGGTCGCGGTGGCGCTCGGCGACGGCAAGGCCCTCGCTGTGCTCCCGATCGACGGACGGACCGGTGCCGCGCAGGCCGCGCCGTCGCTGATCGCGCAGGAGAAGTACGGCCGGCTCGGCGGTGCCGCGCTCGGCGCGAACAGCGAGGTCTGGGTATCGACCGTCAACAGGTCCGGCGGCGAGGCTCCTGGGCCGAACGACGACCGGGTGGTCCGAATCCCCGCACCCCAGGGCGGCGGCGGCTTCGACTGATCGCCACGCCGCGGCGGCGGTCAGCCTGCGGGTGTCGGGGCAGGCCGCCGGTCCAGCAGCGACGCCGCGGTCGGCAGCAGCAGCACCGTGATCGCGCCCGCCGCGACCAGGATTGACGCATTCGCGGTGGTCATCTGCCCGGCGTCGACCGCGACCTGAGTCACCGCGACGATCAGCGGCAGGCCGGTCGCGGCGTACAGCCCGACCCGGGCCCGCGCCAGCACCTGCGGGGGCGTCGCCGTCCCGTCGGGGCCGCGGTCGAAGCGTTCGGCCACGAACACCGGCACCCCCCGCACCAGCAGGATCAGGACGAAGAAGACCACCAGGACACCGGGATTCGCGGCGACGGCGGACACGTCGATGGCCATGCCCGAGGTCACGAAGAAGATCGGGATCAGCAGCCCGAACGCCAACCCGTCGAGCTTGGCCTCGAGCTTCTCGTCCCCGCGCGGGAAGGCCCGGCGCAGGATGAACCCGGCCGCGAACGCGGCGAGGATGCCGTCCACGTCGAAGAGCGCGGCCAGCGCGCCGAGCGAGACGAGCAGCAGGATCGTCAGGCGCACCGTCGTCTGCGCGGTGGTCTCGGAGCCGAGCCGGATGATCGAAAGCACCTTCGACCCCTCGCGGCGCACCGCGGCCGGGATGAACGCGACCGCGACCGCGGCGGCCGTGAACAGGCCGAGCACGATCACCGATCCGATCGTCCCGCGCGACCCGAGCAGCACCGCCATCGCGACCACCGGCCCCAGCTCGCCGACCGCGCCGTGGTTGAGGACGGTCCGGCCGAGCGGGGTGGCGATGACCCCGCTGTCCTTGAGGATCGGCAGCAGCGTGCCCAGCGCCGTCGAGGTGAGCGCGATCGCGACGGCGACCTCCGCGTCGATCGCGCCGGTCGCCCCGAGAATCCCGATCACGGTGAACGCCAACACCAGGCACACCAGCCAGGTGACCAGCGCGCGGCGGCCGCCGCGCCCGGTCAACTCGTCGGTGTCGATCTCGAACCCGGCGAGCAGGAACAGCATCCCCAGACCCAGTTCACGCAGCAGACCGATCTCCGGCCCCGCCGCAGCGAGGTCGAGCACGTGCGGCCCGATGATGATGCCCGCGATCAGCAGCAGCACCACCTCGGGCACCAGCTTCCGCGGCACCAGACCGGCGAGCAGCGGCGCGATCACCGCGCACAGGGCTATCCAGAACAGCGAGGCCGATACCGAGGGCATGGACCCGATTATCGGGCCAGCGCCCCCGGTTTCCGGTCAGCGCGCCGCGGTGCGGCGGATTCGGTTCAGGAGCAGGCGGCGATGACGAGTTCCTTGACCCGCGCCGGGTCGGCCTGTCCGCGGGTGGCCTTCATGACGTCACCGACGATCTTGCCCGCGGCAGCGACCTTGCCGCTGCGGATCTTCTCGGCGATGTCGGGGTTCGCGGCGAGCGCCTCGTCGACGGCGGCCTGCAACGCCGAGTCGTCCCGGACCACCTCGAGTCCGCGGGCGGCGACAACCTGCTCCGGTTCGCCCTCGCCATCGAGCACCCCGTCGATGACCTGGCGGGCCAGCTTATTCGTCAGCTTGCCGTCGGCGACGAGCGCGATGACGGTCGCGACCTGCGCCGGGGTGATCGCGAGCGCACCCAGCTCGACGCCGCGGGAGTTGGCCTGCTGCGACAGGTACGCGACCCACCACGACCGCGCCTCCGATGCCGGTGCACCCGCCTCGGTGGTCGCGATGACCAGGTCAAGGGCGCCCGCGTTGACGAGGTCGCGCATCTCCTCGTCGGAGACCCCCCACTCGGCCTGGATGCGGGCGCGCCGCAGCCACGGCAGCTCCGGCAGCGTGCCGCGCAGTTCCTCGACCCACGCGCCGTCGGGGGCGACCGGCTCGAGGTCCGGCTCCGGGAAGTAGCGGTAGTCCTCGGCGGTCTCCTTGCGGCGGCCCGCGGAGGTGGTGCCGTCCGCCTCCTGGAAGTGCCGGGTCTCCTGGATCACCTCGCCGCCCGCGACGAGAACCGCTGCCTGGCGGCGCATCTCGTAGCGGACCGCCACCTCGACGGACTTGAGCGAGTTGACGTTCTTGGTCTCGGTGCGGGTGCCGAACTCCGGCGCGCCGATCGGCATCAGCGAGATGTTCGCGTCGCAGCGCATCGACCCCTGGTCCATCCGGACGTCGGAGACGTCGAGGGCCTTGAGCAGATCCCGCAGCGCGGTGACGTAGGCGCGGGCGACCTCCGGGGCGCGTTCCCCGGCGCCGGTGATCGGCTTGGTGACGATCTCGACGAGCGGCACGCCTGCCCGGTTGTAGTCGAGCAGCGAGTGGCTCGCGCCGTGGATGCGTCCGGTCGCGCCGCCGACGTGCAGCGACTTGCCGGTGTCCTCCTCCATGTGCGCGCGCTCGATATCGACCCGCCAGGTGCTGCCGTCGTCGAGGACCACGTCGAGGTAGCCGTCGGTGGCGATCGGCTCGTCGTACTGCGAGATCTGGTAGTTCTTCGGCTGATCCGGGTAGAAGTAGTTCTTCCGCGCGAACCGGCCCCACGGGGTGATCGAGCAGTTCAACGCGAGCCCGATCCGGATCGCGGACTCGACCGCGGCCGCGTTCACCACCGGCATCGACCCGGGCAGGCCGAGGCACACCGGGCACACCTGGGTGTTCGGCTCTGCGCCGAAGGTGGTCGGGCAGCCGCAGAACATCTTGGTTGCGGTGTGCAGTTCGACGTGCACCTCCATGCCCATCACGGGCTCGAACGTCGCGAGCACGTCGTCGTAGGCGAGCAGGTCATCGGACATGGCGGCAGTCATGGCCCCGAGTTTATTCGCCCCCGCCACGCCGTTACGACCCGCATCCGGCTCCGCCGGGGACGACCCGCGCCCGACTCGACCCGCGCCCGCTCAGCCGAAGATGACCCGCATCTCCTGATACCGGCCGAGCGGGACACTCTTGTGGTCGGCGAGCGCCTCGTCGAAGTGCACCGCCGCGATGTCGGTGCCGTGCAGCGCGACCATCTTTCCCCACTCCTGCCGGGCAACCAGGTCGGTGACGGCCATCCCGAGCCGCGTCGCGAGGACCCGGTCGAACGCGGTGGGGACGCCGCCGCGCTGGATGTAGCCGAGCACGGTGGCGCGGGTCTCGATGCCGGTCCGTTCCTCGATCATCGGCGCGAGGACCTCGGCGATGCCGCCGAGCCGGGGCCGGTCGAACCCGTCGCGGCCCTTCGTCGAGTGCGCCTCGGTCATGTCCGGGAGGGTGAAACCCTCGGCGACGACAACCATCGGGGCGCGGCCGCGGTCCCGGACGCTGGTCACCCAGGTGCAGATCTGTTCGATGCTCTCCGGATGTTCGGGGATCAGGATGGCGTGGGCGCCGCCCGCGGTCCCGGAGTGCAAAGCGATCCAGCCTGCGCCGCGACCCATCACCTCGAGCACCATGCACCGTTTGTGCGAGTTGCCGGTGGTCCGCAGGCGGTCGATCGCCTCGGTCGCGATCTCGACGGCGGTGTCGAAACCGAACGTGTAGTCCGTCGCGTCGAGGTCGTTGTCGATGGTCTTCGGGACGCCGACGATCTTGATGCCCTCGTCGTAGAGGCGTTGCGACGCGGCGGCGGTGCCCTCGCCGCCGATGGCGATCACCGCGTCGACGCCGAGCCGCTCCATCGTGCCCGCGATCGCGTGCGCGCCCCCACCGGGGCCCTGATAGGGGCCGAATCGGCTGGTGCCCAGGATGGTGCCGCCCTCGTGTGACAGGCCGCGAACGGTCGGCCGGTCGAGGTCGATCATGGTGCCCTCAACCAGACCCCGCCAGCCGTCCAGAAATCCGACGAACCGCTGGCCGTACACGGTGGTGCCCTTGAGGACCGCGCCGCGAATGACCGCGTTCAATCCGGGGCAGTCGCCCCCGCTGGTGAGAATTCCGACCGTGGTCATCGGGCACCCCTGTCCGCGCGCGTCGTCCGTGCCCCATCCTGCCCCCGCCGGACGGCGGCGTCATCCCGGCCACGGGATCAGCCGGGGGTGACGACACCCGTCTCGTACGCGAGGACCACCGCCTGGGCGCGGTCCCGCAGGTGCAGCTTCGCGAGCACCTTCCCGACATGGGTCTTGACGGTCTGCTCGGCAACGAACAGGGACTCGGCGATCTCGGTGTTGGACAGGCCCCGCGCGATCAGTTCGAGCACCTCCCGTTCGCGGGGTGTCAGCGTCGCGAGCTGCGCCGGCTCGGTCCTGCGTGCCACCCGCCGGGCCGCGACGTCCGCGATCAACCGCCGGGTGACCGACGGGGCGAGCAGCGCCTCGCCGTCCGCGACGACGCGGACCGCACGGATCAACTCGTCGGCGGGGGCGTCCTTGAGCATGAAGCCGCTGGCCCCGACCCGCAGCGCCTCGTACACGTAGTCGTCGATGTCGAAGGTGGTCAGCATCAGCACCCGGACCGGCGGCTGCACCGACGCGGCGAGGATCCGCTCGGCCGCCTCGAGACCGTTGAGCTCCGGCATCCGGACGTCCATCAGCACCACGTCGGGCCGCAGCCGGAGCACCTCCTCGACCGCGACCTTGCCGTTCGGGGCGTCCCCGACGACGCTGATGTCCGGTTGCGCGGCGAGCAGCGCCCCGAAGCCCTGCCGCACCATCGCCTGATCGTCCGCAATGAAGACCGTGATCGCCACCCGGCCAGCCTAGGGGTGCCCGGCGACCGGACCGAACTGTGGACCGGGCACCAGGCCACCCACAAACGACGGGATCCGGGCCCGCACCTCGAAGCCGCCCCCGGCGACGGGATGGGCGGTCAGGGTGCCGCCGACGGACAGGGCCCGATCCCGCATCCCGACGATGCCGTGCCCGCCGCCGCTGCCCGCCTGTGACACCTCCTGCGCGGCAGCGCCGTTCGTCACCACGAGTTCGGTCGTCGTGGCATCCCCGGTCAGGCCGACCTGGACGGCGGCACCCGGGGCATGCCGCGCCGCGTTCGCGAGTGACTCCTGCAGGATCCGGTACACCGCGAGACCGCACGTCTCGGGGAGGGCGGGCAGCGGCCCCCGCTCGACGGTCACCGTCATGCCCGCGCGCCGGCTGCCGTCGATCAGGTCGTCGATCCGGTCTATGCCGGGCACCGGGGCGCTGTCGGGGGTGTGGCCGTCGCTGCGGAGCACCCCCAGCATGCCGCGGATCTCGTTGAGCGCGTCCCGGGCGGTGGCCCCGATCGAGTCGAACTCGGCCCGCGTCTCATCGGACAGATCGGCCAGCCGGTACGGTGCGCTCTGCGCCTGCACCACCACCAGCGACATGTGGTGGGCCACGACGTCGTGCAGGTCCCGCGCGATCCTGGCGCGTTCCTCGAGCACCGCGCGGCGGGCGCGCTCCACCTCCGTCTCCTCCTCCTGCAGGGCGAGCTGCCTGCGGGAGAGGACCAGCCACCGGATCAGCAGACCGAACACGACGAGGGCGGTCAGCCCGACCGCCCAGCCGCGCCCGTCCTGCCCCGGCGCGTTCGCGAGGAACAGCAGCGTCGTCGCGAGCCAGGCCACCCCGACGATCGGCAGCGGCGAACGCATGCTCACCGCGAGCAGCAGCGCCATCAGCACCATCACGTGCACGACCTGCCACGGGAAGTCGTAGTCCGGGACGCGGTCGTACACCAGCGGGATCACCAGCGCCCCCGCCGCCGAGATCGACCATCCCAGTGCGGGGTTCGCCCGCACGAATACCAGCGGCAGCGCGGCGAGACCGGCGACCACCGGCTGCACCCCGGCCGGGACGTGGTGTGTCACCTGCAGTGTCGGCCACGCGATGGTGAACAGGACCGCCGTCACGAAGGCGATACCGACATCCCATCGCTGGGATCGGTTCAGCCTGGCGAGCCGGGGGCCCGCCGTCGCTGCGGCGTCCCGTGCGGCCGCGTCCAATGCTCGTTTCGTTCTACCCACACCCGAGAACACTAGGAAGGCCGGGCCGGATTGTCCTCACACCACGGGGGGAGATCGCCCCAGTACCGGGGTATCGAACCCCGCGGTCGGCCGTACCGCGGGTGCCACCGACGAACCAACCCCGGGAGGGATGTTCGCAGGTGGGCGCCGTTTCTAGCGTCGATGCCATGCGCAAATCCACCCTGGCCGTGTTCACCGCGGGCAGCGCCATCGCCCTGTCCGCCGCGCTCGCACCGCCGCCGGTGCAGGCCTCCGCCCGGACGGAGGCACCGTCTCAGGTGGCCCGTGCGGTCGAGGCGCTCGTCGGGGGCGGCGCCGACGCCGCGGCCGCCGCGATCCCGGACGACTTCGCCGACGTCGCCGGCTACCGCCCGGTCACCGACGGCGCCATGCTGGTCAATCCGAACGGGCAGTGCTCGTCACCGGTCCCCCTGCCCGCCGAGTTCGACGGCGCCTGCCGGGGCCACGACCTCGGCTACGACCTGCTCCGGTACGCCGACCACACCGGGACCCCGTTGGGCGGATGGGCGCGGCGGAGCCTGGACCGGCAGCTCGGGCAGCGTATGCACGACGCGTGCACGACCCGCCCCGACGACCTGACTCGCGCGTCGTGCGGTGTCGTCGCCGACGCCGCCGTCGCGGCGGTGCAGGCGAACTCGTGGCGGCAGGGCTTCGGCGTCCCGGTCCGGGAGCCGGTCGGCCCGATTGCTGCCGGTGTCGGTGGGGCGGCGCTGTTGGGGGCCGCGCTCGCGGCGGCGCACCGACGGCGCGGCAGGGCACACGCGGCGGCGGCGCCGGTCCTCGCCGGCGCGTCGCGGGCGGTGCGGGCGTGATGACGACGCTTCCCCGCACCGCGGTCAGTGCCCGACTCTCCGTCACGGCGGCGTCCGCGCTGCCCCGGGTGTCGAGCACGGTGGCCGTCACCTCGCTGATCGTGGCCTCCCTGATGCCGTCGCTGCTTCCCCGGTCGGCTCCGGTGCAGGCCGGGGTCACCGGCGTGTTCGCGGTGCTCGGTGTCGTGGCCGGCGCCGGGTGGCGGCGGCTGCGCGGCGACCGCGCCGCGGCGTCGGTGACGGTGCGGGGCTGGGTTGCGGCGGCGGCGCTCACCACCCTCGGGGCGGCGCTGACCGGTGCTGCCCGCTGGCAGAGCGGGCTGCGCGCCGCGACCGGGCTCCCCGACGTCGGTGTCGCGCACTGGGTTCTGGTCTCGGCGGGAGCCGTCGCGGTCGCCGCGTCGATCACCGGTGCGGCGGCGCTGCTGCGGTCCGCGGCCCGCCGGCTCGGCCGGTACCGCCTCATCGCGGGGCTGCTCGGCTGCGTGCTCGCCGTCACCTCGTGCACGGCGCCCGCGGTCGCCTCGGCCGACGGTCCCGAACCGGTGCTGCGGCAGCCGACCTCGCCGGCGATGTCGGGCAGCACCGCCTCCCCGGTGGGGTGGGAGAGCCTCGGCGTTGAGGGCCGCCGCTTCGTCACCGCCCCCGCGGCCGACGGGGTGACCCGCACCTATGTCGGGCTCGACAGCGCACCCGATCTCGCGGCGCGGGTGACACTCGCGGTGGCCGACCTGGAGCGGTCCGGCGGGCTGACCCGCTCCCATCTGGTGATCGCGGTGCCGACGGGGTCGGGGTGGATCGACGCCGGGGCGATCGCCGGGATGGAGCGGCGATTCGGTGGTGACGTCGCGGAGGTCGCGGTGCAGTACTCGGCGGCGCCGAGCTGGGTGACGTTCGTGTTCGACCGGGGCAGCGCCGAGGAGGCGGCCCGCGCCCTGTACCGGGCGGTGGCCCACCGGGTGTCGCTGCTCCCCGAGGACCGGCGGCCCCGCCTGCACCTGTATGGGCAGAGCCTCGGCGCGGTGGGTGTCGACGCGGCGCTGTCCGAACCGGTCGCGGTGCCCGCGTGCGGCAATCTCGTCGCGGGCCCACCGGCGGGCCGGGTCCCGACCGCGGACACCGTGGTGCTGGCCAATTCGTCGGACCCCGTCGTGCACTGGTCGCCGCGGCTGCTGGTCGCGCCGCCCCGGCTCGCCGGTGTCCGGCCGGACGCCCCGACACCGGCGTGGCTTCCGGTGCTGAGCTTCCTGCAGACCAGCGTCGACCTGCTCACCGCACTCGATGCCGCACCGGGCCACGGGCACCGCTACGGCACCGACCAGGGCACCCGACTTCCGACCTGCTGACGGGGGCCCGACGCGCGCCCCCGAACGACGCTCGGCCCGGGCCCCGATGGCGGGGTCCGGGCCGAGCCGGTCGAACACGGTCAGGCGACGGGCGAGCCGATCGGTCCGCGGGCGGCCTCGTACGCGGCACCGACCCGGTAGAGCCGTTCGTCGGCGAGTGCCGGGGCCATGATCTGCAGGCCGACCGGCAGGTTGTCGTCCGCGGACAACCCGGACGGCACCGACATCGCGCAATGGCCGGCCAGGTTGGTCGGCAGGGTGCACAGGTCGGACAGGTACATCGCCAGCGGGTCGTCCACCTTCTCCCCCAGCTTCCACGGGGTGAACGGGCTGGTCGGCGAGACGAGGACGTCGACCTTCTCGTAGGCGGCGTCGAAGTCGCGGGCGATCAGGGTGCGCACCTTGAGCGCGGAGCCGTAGTAGGCGTCGTAGTAGCCCGACGACAGCGCGTAGGTGCCAATCATGATGCGCCGCTTGACCTCCTTGCCGAAACCGGCGGCGCGGGTCGCGGCCATCACCTGGTCGGCGCTCATGGTGCCGTCGTCGACCCGCATTCCGTAGCGCATCGCATCGAACCGGGCCAGGTTGGAGGACACCTCGCTCGGCAGGATCAGGTAGTAGGCGGCCAGCGCGTGCAGGAAGTTCGGGCAGGACACCTCGACCACCTCGGCACCGAGGTCGGTCAGCTGCGTGACGGCGGCATCGAACGAGGAGAGGACGCCTGGCTGGTAGCTGTCCGAGTGCAGTTCCTTCACGACGCCAACGCGAACGCCCGTCAGGTCGCCGGTCGCGCCGCGGCGGGCCGCCTCGACGACGGGACGGACCGGGGCGTCGATGGAGGTGGAGTCGCGCGGGTCGTGTCCGGCGATCACCTCGTGCAGCAGCGCGGTGTCCAGGACGGTGCGGCCACACGGGCCGCCCTGGTCCAGCGAGGACGCGCAGGCGACGAGACCGAACCGGGAGACGGTGCCGTAGGTCGGCTTGGTCCCGACCGTCGCGGTCACCGCTGCGGGCTGCCGGATCGAGCCGCCGGTGTCGGTGCCGATCGCGAGCGGCGCCTGATTCGACGCCAGCGCCGCGGCACTGCCGCCGCCGGAACCGCCGGGGATCCGGCCGGTGTCCCATGGGTTCCTGGTCGGACCGTACGCGGAGTTCTCCGTCGACGAGCCCATCGCGAACTCGTCCATGTTCGTCTTGCCGAGGACCGGGATCCCGGCCGCGCGCAGCTTCGTGGTGAGCGTCGCGTCGTACGGCGCGACCCAACCCTCGAGAATCTTCGACCCGCAGGTGGTTGGCGCGTCGGTGGTGGTGAAGACGTCCTTGAGTGCCAGCGGGACGCCCGCCAGCGGCGAGGCAGGGGCCCCACCCGCGGCCAACGCCTCATCGACCTGCTTCGCCGCGGTCAGCGCCGCGTCACCGGAGACGTGCAGGAACGCGTTGTACTCGCCGTCGACGGCGGCGATCCGGTCCAGGTGCGCCTGGGTGACCTCGACGGAGGACACCTCGCGGGCGTGGATCTTCGACGCGAGGACGGCGGCGTCGAGGGTGGTCAGGTCGGCGGTCACTGCTCTTCTCCCAGGATCTGCGGGACGGCGAAACGCTCCTGCTCGACGGCGGGCGCACCGGACAGCGCCTGCTCGGGCGTCAGTCCCGGCACCACCACGTCGGGGCGGGTCACGTTGAGCAGCGCGTACGGGTTCGCGGTCGGCGGGACGTCGTCCGCGGCGACCTCCGCGACGGTCTTGACGTGGCTGAGAATCGAATCGAGCTGGCCGGCGAACTCGTCGAGTTCGGCGTCGGACAGCGCGAGCCGGGACAGCCGGGCGAGGTGAGCAACCTCGTCGCGGGAGATGGCAGGCACCCGTGGGCCCCTTTCAGGTCGGCGTCAGGAGATCCGCCCCAGCCTATCGGCTGCGCCGGAACCGGCTGCACGCAGCGCCCGGGGCGGCCGATCCGTTTCGACGCAGGAACGTCTCGATGTCCGCCGCTGTGACGGTTCCGCTGCGAGCAGGGCTGACCCGTCGCGGCCGCACGCGCCGCCGCGGAGTCCGTCCGTGATGGAAGGATGGTTCGCGCGGGGGCATCGACGACTCCCGTTCGCCGGTGGCCGAGCGGCCTCGCCGACGGCGAACAGTCGTGACAAAGGAATTCCGTGTCGTACCTATTGCGTGTCCAGCTACCCGATCGACCCGGCAGCCTGGGCGCACTGGCCGTTGCACTCGGTTCCGTCGGCGCGGACATCCTCTCCCTCGACGTGGTCGAGCGGGGCTCGGGGTTCGCCGTCGATGATCTCGTCGTCGATGTCGCGCACGGGTCGCTGCCGGACACCCTCATCACCGCGGCCGAGCACCTGTCGGGGGTGCGGGTCGACTCGATCCGCCCCTACACCGGCCTGCTCGACACCCACCGTGAGCTGGAACTGATCGACCAGGTCGCGACCGCCCGCGACGACCGTCTGCAGGTGCTGGTCGACGGTGCCGCCCGGGTGCTGCGGGTCAGCTGGGCGACCGTGGTCGGGGTCGGTCCGCACGGCGCGTTCCGGGTCGTCGGCAGCACGGGCGCCCCGGAGACGCATGCCGGTGACGTGCCGTGGATGCCACTGCGGAAGCCGACGATCCTCGACGGCGGCGCCGACTGGGTGCCGGGGATCTGGCGGGACATGGACACGACCCTCGCCGCCGCGCCGCTCGGCTCGTCGGGGCGGGTGCTGATGCTGGGACGCTCCGGTGGCCCGGAGTTCCGCCCGTCCGAGGTCGCCAGGCTCGGCTATCTCGCGGGCATCGTCGCGACCGTGTTGGGCTGATCCGCCCGACCGGTCAGACGATCTCGCGGACCAGGACGGTGAGGTCGGCGCCGGGCGCGGGCGCCCAGTCGCGTTCCGGGGCAGGCACGAAGTCGTTGCGATCGTAGATGCGGCGGGCCTCGATCATCTCGGGCTCGGTGGAGAGCACCACCGCCTGCAATCCGCGGTCATATGCGGTGTCGAGGACGTGCCGGACCAGCGCCGAGCCGGCCCCCTTGCCGCGGGCCGCGGACGAGACCGCGAGCATCCGGAACTCGAGTTCGCCGGGCCGGGCCACGTCGGCGAACGGGCTGCCCGGTTCGGCGATGGTGACCGAGCCGACGACCTCGCCGTCCCATTCGGCGACCAGGACCTCGGCGTCCTCGGCTCGGGACGCGGTGTCGCGCAATCGCTCGACGTACGTGCTGGTCTCGGCGACGAATCCGCCCCCGACGTAGGAGTCGACGGTCAGCGCGGCCACGGCGTCGAAGTCGGCGGGGTCGGCGGGGCGCACGGTGATCATGGCGTCACTATCGCAGCACCCCGACACCGGCCTCAAGCACCTCGGACACGCAGGTCACGGCGCGTCGCCCCTCCCCCGAAGGCTCCCCCACCCCCGCCCAAACCGCATTGACCTGCACAAACGCAACCTGTGACGCGGCGGCGCGCACCCGCCCACGGCGGGTCCGGGCCGGCGCGTGATGTTCACCACCGGGCTCGCCGCGGTGTGAGGGCGTTCACCTTGCCGCGCGGCCGCCCGAAGCGGAAGCTGAAGTCGACTTCATCTGCCGGGAAGAGGGAGGCGCGGGTGCGCACCACGGATCTGCTGACCGTCGGCGAGGTGTCCGAACGCAGCGGGCTCGCGCCGTCCGCGTTGCGCTACTACGAGACCCAGGGCCTGATCGAGAGCACCCGCACGACCGGGAATCAGCGCCGCTATCAACGCAGTGTGCTCCGCAAGATCGCGTTCATTCGGGCGGCCCGCGGCATCGGGCTCACCCTCGACGAGATCGCCGCCACGATGAGCACCCTCCCCGGCGGCCGCGCACCAACCCGGTCCGACTGGGCGCGGGTGTCCCGGAGCTGGCGTGGTCGCATCGAGGAGCAGATCGAGGCACTCGAGGCGCTCCGCGACGGCCTGGAGTCGTGCATCGGCTGCGGGTGCCTGTCCCTGCAGACCTGCGCGCTGTCCAATCCGAACGACGCCGCCGCGACCTACGGACCCGGCGCCGCCTTCCTCCCCGAGGCACTGCACCGCGACGACGGCGGTCACCACGGCCATCACTAGGGCCGAATCACGGTGCCGCCCATAGGATCCGGTGCGGACCCGCCGACGATCGGCGGGTCACCCGTCGGTGTCGGTGGGCGCGACGGCAGCGGGCCCACCGTCGAGCAGCCGAACGAATCCCGCCTCGTCGAGGATCGGCACCCCCAGCTGTTCCGCCTTGTCCGCCTTCGATCCGGGAGCGTCGCCGATGACGACGAACGCCGTCTTCTTGGACACCGATCCGGCCGCCTTGCCGCCGCGCTGCAGGATCGCCTCCTTCGCACCGTCCCGGGTGAACCCGACCAGCGACCCGGTGACGACGATCGACAGGCCCTCCAGCGTGCGCTCGATCGACTCGTCGCGTTCGTCCTCCATCGACACGCCCGCCGCGCGCCACTTCTCGACGATCCGACGGTGCCAGTCGACGCCGAACCATTCGACGACGGCCGCCGCGATCGTGCCGCCGACACCGTCGACCGCGGCGAGCTCCTCCACCGACGCCGCCTCGATCCGTGCCAGGCTGCCGAACGCCGACGCAAGCGCGCGGGCCGCGGTCGGGCCGACGTGCCGGATCGACAGGGCGACCAGCACCCGCCACAGCGGCTGCGTCTTCGAGCGGTCGAGGTTGTCGAGCAACCGCTTCCCATTCGCGGACAGCGTGCCCGCCTTGGTGGTGAACAGCGCCGTCCGCATCAGCTCGTCGGCGGTGAGGGCGAACAGGTCGCCCTCGTCCCCGATCACGCCCGCCTCGAGCAGCGCGGTCGCGGCCTCGTAGCCGAGGACCTCGATGTCGAATGCGCCGCGCCCGGCGACGTGGAACACCCGTTCCCGCAGCTGGGCCGGGCAGGACCGCTGGTTGGGGCAGCGGATGTCGGCGTCGCCCTCCTTCGCCGGGGCGAGCTCGGTGCCGCACTCCGGGCAGTGGGTCGGCATCACGAACTCGCGTTCGGTGCCGTCCCGCAGATCCACCACCGGGCCAAGCACCTCCGGAATCACCTCGCCCGCCTTGCGGATCACCACGGTATCCCCGATCAGCACGCCCTTGCGCCTGACCTCCGACCCGTTGTGCAGCGTCGCCAGGGACACCGTCGACCCGGCGACGGTGACCGGTTCCATGTACGCGAACGGGGTGACGCGGCCGGTGCGACCGACGCTGACCCGGATGTCGAGCAGCCTGGTGGTCGCCTCCTCCGGCGGATACTTGTAGGCGATCGCCCACCGCGGGGCCCGGGAGGTCGCGCCGAGCCTGCGGTGCAACGACATCTCGTCGACCTTGACGACCAGGCCGTCTATCTCATGCTCGACGTCGTGCCGGTGCTCGTCCCAGTAGCCGACCCTGGCAACCACCGCGTCCGCGCCCTGCACCCGCGCGGTGTGCGTGGAGACCGGCAGCCCCCAGGCGGCGAGGGCGGTGTAGCCGTCGTGCTGGCTGACCGGTTCGAAGCCCTCCGTGCGGCCGAGTCCGTGGCAGATCATCCCGAGCCTGCGCTTCGCGGTGACCGCCGGATTCTTCTGCCGCAGCGACCCGGCCGCGGAGTTGCGGGGGTTCGCGAACGGCGCCTTGCCCTCCGCCACGAGGGAGGCGTTGAGCGCCGCGAAGTCCTCGAGCCGGAAGAACACCTCGCCGCGCACCTCGAGCAGGGCCGGGATCGGATACTCCGTGCTCGCGGTGAGGGTGTGGGGGATGTCGTCGATGGTGCGGGCGTTCAGGGTGACGTCCTCACCGGTGCGGCCGTCACCGCGGGTGGCGGCACGGACCAGTCGTCCGTTCTCATACACCAGATTCAGGGCGACCCCGTCGATCTTCACCTCGCACAGGTAGTGCGGCGCCGCGTCACCCGGCAGCTCCCCCTCGATCCGTGCGATCCAGGCCCGCAGTTCGGCCTCGTCGAAGACGTTGTCGAGACTGAGCATTCGCTCGAGATGGTCCACGGCGGTGAACTCGGTCGCGAAGCCGCCGCCGACGAGCTGGGTCGGCGAATCGGCGGCCCGCAGTTCGGGACGCCGCTCCTCCAGGTCGGTGAGCTGCCGCAGCAACGCGTCGAACTCACCGTCGGTAATGGTCGGTGCATCCTTAACGTAGTAACGGAACTGATGCTCGCGCACCTCCTCCGCGAGCCGCTGCCACTCGTCGCGTTCCTCGGCGGTCGCTGACTCGACGTCTCGGTCGGGGTCGGCCGCAGCTGCCACGTTCTCCGTCACGCCAGAAAGGCTATCCCAGCCCACCGACACCCCGCCCCATGCGTTGAACGGGGGTTCACGTGCCACTTCCTGCGCCCGGATGGCCCATGAACCCCCATTCAATCCTTCGCGGTGAGGTCCGCGCCGTCGGCGAAGGCGCGCGCGATCTCGGCGGAACGGCGCAGCGCCTCGCGGGACCAGGCGCCGCTCGCACCGGCAAGCCCGCAGGCCGGGGTGACGAGGACGCGCTCGGCGAGGGCGGAGCGGGGGAAGCCGAGACGGTCGACGAGGACCGCCGCGGGCCGGGCGAGTTCACGCCAGGACGGCGTCCGCTCCGGTGCCGCGGTCGGAACCAGGCCCAGCGCCAGCGACAGCCCGGAGTCGAGCAGTTCGCCGACCCCGTCCAGGTCCGCGGCCCGCAGCACACCCGCATCCAGCCCCACCATGGCTGCGCCGCTGCGGCGCAGCAGGTCCAGCGGGGGCGACGCGGCGCAGCAGTGCACGAGGACCGGGACCGGCACCGTCGCGATCGCCTGCTGGAGGACCGCGAGGGCCTCCGGTTCTGGCAGGGCTCGCGGCGTCTGCAGGATCGACACCCCGGTCAGCGTCCCGTCCAGCACCGACCGGAGTCCCGGCTCGTCGAGCTGGACCAGCACCGGGGAACCCAGGCGCCGCCGCACCTCGGCAACGTGCCCGCGCAGGCCCTCGGCCAACGATTCGGTGAGATCCCGGAGCGCACCGGGGTCGGTGAGCGCGCGGTGCCCCCCGACGAGTTCCAGCTGCGACGCCAGCGTCAGCGGTCCGACGGCCTGGACCTTCACCGGCTGCTCACTGCCGCGGCGACCGGCCAGCTCCCACGCCTCCTCGAGGGCGTCGAGGTCGCGGGCGAGCAGGTCCCGCGCAAGTCGGGTGACCGGTCCGGTCCGCTGCGCGACCCGGTAGCCGGTGGTGGAGGTGTCCAGCGGCAGGTCGACGAGCAGGGCCGCGGCCCGACCGATCATGTCGGCGCCGAGACCACGCGCAGGCAGCTCAACCAGGTGCGGCAGCTGCGCGGCCTCACCGACGACGACGGCCGCGGCCTCGCGCGGGTCGACGCCGGGCCAGGACCCTACTCCCGTCGCGACGCCGACCGGGAACACCGTGTCGGTCAACGCAATTCGCTGTCGGGCTCGCCCGAACCGCCGGCCCCGGCGATGGTGCCACTGCCGAGCACGATGTCACCGGCGGAGTCGCGGCGGTACAGCACCACCGCCTGCCCCCTGGCGACACCGGTCAGGGGCTCGCGCAGTCGCACCTCGAGGCCGCCGTCGACCTGCTCCGCGACCGCCTCCGCCAGCCCGCCGTGCGCGCGCACCTGCACGGTGCACTCGACGGGACCGGCAGGCGCGGACCCGGACGTCCAGATCGGCCGCTCGGCGCGGATCGTCCACACCTGGAGGCGTTCCGCGGACCCGACCCGCACGGTCCCGGTGTCCGGTTCGATCGCGGTGACGTAGCGCGGGCGCCCGTCGGCGGCGGGTCCCGCGACACCGAGCCCCTTGCGCTGGCCGATCGTGAACCCGTGCACGCCGTCGTGGTCGGCGAGTTCGGCGCCGGTGTCGGCGTCGACCACCTTGCCCGGGCGCACCCCGATCTTCGCGCCGAGGAACGCCCGGGTGTCCCCGGACGGAATGAAGCAGATGTCGTGGCTGTCGGGCTTGTCCGCGACCGCGAGCCCGCGCGCGGCGGCCTCCTCCCGGATCCGCGGCTTCGGAGTGTCCCCGACCGGGAACATTGCGCGGGACAGCTGCTCGGCGGTCAGTACCCCCAGCACGTACGACTGGTCCTTGTCCGCGTCCACGGCGCGCCGCAGGACGCCGTCGGCGAGTCGCGCATAGTGCCCGGTGGCGACCGCGTCGAATCCGAGTGCCATGGCCCGGTCGGCGAGCGCGGCGAACTTGATCTTCTCGTTGCACCGCAGGCACGGGTTCGGCGTCTCCCCCGCCGCGTAGGCGGCGACGAAGTCGTCGATCACGTCTTCCTTGAACTGATCGGCGAAATCCCAGACGTAGAACGGAATTCCGAGCACGTCCGCGGCGCGGCGCGCATCGCCCGCGTCCTCCTTCGAGCAGCAGCCCCGCGATCCCGTGCGCAGGGTGCCCGGGGCCGTCGACAGCGCAAGGTGGACGCCGACGACCTCGTGTCCGGCCTCGACCGCTCGCGCCGCGGCCACCGCGGAGTCGACACCACCGCTCATCGCCGCCAGTACCCGCATCAGTGTGATCCTCTCGTGCCCTGAAGTCGCCGTGACCCGGCCCCGGCCATCCCCGCGGCGCGGGCCCGGTCGACGACCTGCGGCAGTGCCGCCAGCAACGCGTCGACGTCGGCATCGGTGGACGTGTGCCCGAGCGAGAAACGCAGCGACCCGCGCGCGATCCTGGGGTCGATCCCCATCGCGATCAGCACGTGACTGGCGCGGGCCACCCCGGCCGTGCATGCGGATCCGGTCGAACACTCGACGCCGGACGCGTCCAGCAGCATCAGCAGCGAGTCGCCCTCGCAGCCGGGGAAGGTGAAGTGCGCGTTGCCCGGCAGCCGGTCGGCTCCGAGCGGGCCGTTGAGCACCGCGTCCGGAACAACCGCCCGCACGCCGTCGACCAGCCGGTCACGCAGACGAGCGAGCTCCGCGGCACGGAACTCCCTGTCCGACACCATCGTCCGCAGTGCCGCCGCGGACGCGACGGTGGCCGCCGTGTCGAGTGTGCCCGCGCGCAGGTCCCGTTCGTGCCCGCCGCCGTGCAGCAGCGGAACGCACGGCACCTGACGGCCGAGGAGCAGCGCTCCGGCCCCGTGCGGGCCACCGAACTTGTGCGCGGCCACGCTGAGTGCGGACAGTCCGCTTGCGGCGAAGTCGACCGACAGCTGCGCGGCGGCCTGGACCGCATCACTGTGCATCGGCACGCCGAATCCTGCTGCAATAGACGCAAGTTCAGCGATCGGCATGACCGACCCGACTTCGTTGTTCGCCCACATGACGGTGACCAACGCGGTCTCGTCGGCGTGCGCCTCGAGTTCCCGGCGCAGATCCGCGGGGTCCACGCGGCAGTCGGCGTCGACCGGCAGCCAGGTGATCTCGGCGCCCTCGTGCGCGGCGAGCCACTCCACCGCGTCGAGCACCGCGTGGTGCTCGACGGTGCTGGTTACGATCCGCCTGCGTCGCGGGTCGGCGTCGCGGCGAGCCCAGTAGATGCCCTTGACGGCAAGGTTGTCGGATTCGGTACCGCCCGAGGTGAAGATGACCTCCGACGGCCGGGCCCCGAGGTCGGCGGCGATCGACTCCCGCGACTCCTCGACCCGGCGGCGGGCCGCCCGCCCGGAACCGTGCAGTGAGGACGCGTTGCCGACCGTGGCGAGCACGGCGCTCATCGCGGCGATCGCCTCCGGCAACATCGGCGTGGTTGCGGCGTGATCGAGGTACACCGGCGCGGATCGCGGTGCTGGCGCGCGATCGGGTTCACCGGCTCCGGTGGAGTGGGGGCGGGGCGAAGTCATGACCCGACCAGGATAGCCCGTCGCCGATCGGGTGCCGGACGCCGACCGTGCAGGTAGGCGGGTTCAGGCGGCGACCGGTGAGCGGACCGCCCCCGCGGGGGGCGCCGCGTCGGCGGACGACGAACCGGTCGGGCTCCCGCCGTTCCGGAACGGTCCATGCCCGCCCCGGACGAGTCGCTCGCAGCGGGTCGCCAGTTCCCGCCGGTCGGTGCCGGGCCGTTGGAGCGGGGCCAGCCGGACGTCGATGTGCACGTCGCGCAGCCGGACCACCCGAACCAGCGAGCCGACGAGGGTCTGCTCGCCGACGAAGCAGGCCCCGGTCGCCGGCCCGCCCGGCCCGACGTACCGCAGCGCGACGGGGGCGACCGGTGTGCCCGCGTCGATCGCGGCCTGGAACAGGGCGGGCCGCAGGCGGCCACCGGCCCGCCCGCACCAGGTGGTGCCCTCGGGGAACACGACGACGCGCCGCCCTCGGCGCAGCAGCGCGGTGACCTCGTCGACGACGGCGGGCAGCGCACGCAGCCGCGCCCGGTCGATCGGCACCACCCGCAGGCGCCGGGTGAGCGGCCCGATCAGCGGCCAGTCGAGCAGGTCCGCGCGGGCGACGTAGGTGCCGGGGTCGACGGCGGTCAACGCGAGCACGTCCAGCCAGGAGACGTGTGCGGCGACGACGAGCACTCCCCCGGCACCCGGGGCGGGGTCCCGCTCGTCGCGAACCCGCAGTCGCAGCCCGAGGATCCGCAGCACCGAACGGGCGTAGCCGCGATGCAGTCCGGATCGCCACCGCGGTGGCAGGGCCGCGGAGGCCACGAGAACCGGCAACCCGGACACCAGCACCGCCACCCCCACGCACCGGAGCCCGGTGCGCACCGGGCCAGCGCGGCGGCCGTGGTCGCTGACGCACCCGTCGCCGCACGGGCTGGACGGCATCCAGGCGTGGGTCATCGCACCGTCACCGGAACCGACCGCAGCCGCTGCAGGTAGCGCGGGTCGACGTCGTGCGCGCCGAGCAGCGCGACGAAGTCGGCGACGCCGAAGCCCGGGTCGTGGGCGGGCTCCCCGCAAATCCGGGCACCGAGCCGCAGGTAGCCGCGCAACAGCGGCGGCAGCACCGGCCGGGCGGTGGGCGCGGGCCCGGCCATCCCGGGAACCGGGCGCAGCGGGCGGACCCGACGATTCGGCGGGCTCGCGTGCTCGGCGAGCAGACGGTCGCGGACCGCCCGGACGTTCGCGCCGTCGTCCGCGTCGCCCGGCATCCGCATCGGCACCGACACGCACCCGAGCGCCCACCGGGGACCGGCGAGGTCGAGGTAATTCAGCATCCCCGCCCACATCATCGCGAGGACCGCCCCGTTGCGGTGCCCGGGGTGCACACACGCACGCCCCAACTCGACCATCTCGCCGTGCAGCGGGGCGAGGGCGGAGATGTCGAATTCCGTTGCGGTGTACCACCCCCCGGCCGCACGTGCGGCATCCGCGGTGAGTATCCGGTAGCAGCCGACGGTCTCATCGGTGATCTCGTCGCGTACCAGCAGGTGCTCGCAGTACTCGTCGAACCGGTCGGCCTCGCGTCCGTCGGCGGCATCATGGACGAATCCCGGCTCCGCGGCGAACACGGTGTGCCGCAACCGTTGCGCGGCGTCCCGGTGTTCGCGGTCGGAGGACAGGTGCAGCGAATAGCGGCCGGTGGCCTGGACCTCGGTGACGGTCATGCCATCAGCGTCGACGCGGCGGGAGGCGTCCCGGCGTCACCGACGTGTCGCGTCGATGGCAGCGGGGTGAAGAAACAGCGGCGGCCCCGCCCCCATCGGGAGCGGGGCCACTGCAACCGTGCGTGATTTTTACCCCGGTCGGGGTAGAAATCACGCACGGTGCGCGGAGCGCGACTCAGCCCTTGTGCGCCTTGACGGCCTCGGTGAGCTGCGGGGCGACGTTGAACAGGTCACCGACGATGCCGTAGTCCGCGATCTCGAAGATCGGGGCCTCTTCGTCCTTGTTGACCGCGACGATGGTCTTCGAGGTCTGCATGCCCGCGCGGTGCTGGATGGCGCCGGAGATGCCGAGCGCGATGTACAGCTGCGGGGAGACCGTCTTACCGGTCTGACCCACCTGGAACTGGCCCGGGTAGTAGCCCGAGTCGACGGCGGCACGCGAGGCGCCGACCGCGGCACCGAGCGCGTCGGCGAGCTCCTCGACGACCGAGAACTTCTCGGCCGAGCCGACACCGCGGCCACCGGAGACGACGACGGACGCCTCGGTGAGCTCCGGGCGGTCGCCACCGACGATCGGCTGGCGGGAGGTCACCTTGACGGCGTTCTCCTCCTGCGCCGGGACGTCAACCGCGACGCGCTCGGCGGCACCCGCCTGCGGGGCGGCCTCGACGGCACCCGGGCGGACCGAGATGACCGGGACCTCGCCGTTGGCCTTGGCATCGACGGTGAACGCGCCACCGAAGATGGAATGGACGACACCGTCGGCCTTGACGTCGATGACGTCGACGAGCAGGCCGGAGCCGATGCGCGCGGCGAGCCGACCGGACACCTCCTTGCCCTCGGTGGAGGCGGCGGTCAGGACGGCGGCCGGGGAGACGGACTCGACCAGCGCGGCGAGAACGTCGACCTTCGGGGTGATCAGGTAGCCGTCGATGTCGTCGGACTCGGCGGCGTACACCTTCGCGGCGCCGGCGGCGGCGAGCGCGTCCTGCAGCTTGTCCGCGGTCCCGGCGGGGCCCGCGACGACGGCCGCGGGCTCGCCCAGGGCACGGGCGGCGGTGATCAGCTCGGTGCTGACCTTCTTGAGCGCGCCCTCGGCGTGCTCGACGAGCACAAGTACTTCAGCCATTGCTTCCTTCTCCTACGTGTGTGTCTGCTGGTTGGGGGGCGCGGATCAGATGATCTTCTGACCGACCAGGTAGGCGGCGATCTGGTTGCCGCCCTCCCCCTCGTCGGTGATGCGCTCGCCAGCGGTACGCGGGGGCTTCGGGGTGGACGCGGTGACCGTGGTTGCGGCGTTCTCGACACCGAAGATGGCCGGGTCGAGGCCGATCTCGGCCAGCGTGAGGACCTGAACTTCCTTCTTCTTCGCGGCCATGATGCCCTTGAAGGACGGGAAGCGGGGCTCGTTGATCTTCTCGGTGACCGAGACGATCGCGGGCAGCGGCGCCTCGAGCGCGAAGACGCCCTCGTCGGTCTCCCGCTCGCCAGTGGCCTTGCCATCCGCGATGGTCAGCTTGCGCAGGTGGGTCAGCTGCGGCAGGCCCAGGTACTCGGCGATGATCGCGGGGACCGCACCGGCACGACCGTCGGTGGCCTCGTTGCCCGCGATGACCAGCTCGACGCCCTCGATCTGGCCGAGCGCCGCGGCGAGCGCGTACGCGGTCTGGATCGCGTCCGAGCCGTGCAGGGCCGGGTCATTGAGGTGGATGGCCTTGTCGGCACCCATGGACAGCGCCTTGCGGATGGCGTCGGTGGCGCGGTCGGGACCGGCGGACAGCACGGTCACCTCGCCGCCCTGGGCCTCCTTGATGAGCAGTGCCTCTTCGACGGCGCGCTCGTTGATCTCGTCGAGCACGGCATCCGCGGCCTCACGGTCGAGCGTGAAGTCACCGTCGGTGAGCTTGCGCTCGGACCAGGTATCGGGAACCTGCTTGATCAAAACGACGATGTTCGTCATGGGTCTTCGTCGACCTCCTGTGTCTGTCTTCTCAGCTGTCTGTCTTCTCAGCGAGCGGCTCCGCGGTGGCCGAGCTCTCGGGTATTCATCTACTTCGCACGATGACCGTGCGTCACACTACAACACACTAAGTTACCAGTGGGTAACTTAGTGTGGAAATGCCCTGCCGGAACGACCCGAACGACCGCGCGGGGCCTGTGATCTGGACCACCGCGACCCGCGGTGGAACACGTGGCAGTAAATTGGCAGCGGTGAGCGACTCTTCTGCACCGACCACCGCCACGACCGGCGACCACGCGACCCTGCCGCTGACCGGCGAGCGCACCGTCCCCGGCGTGCCCGAGGAGAACTACTGGTTCCGCCGCCACGAGGTGGTGTACCAGCGGCTCCTCGATCGTTGTTCCGGGCGGATCGTCCTCGAGGCTGGCTCCGGGGAGGGGTACGGCGCCAACATGATCGCCGACGTCGCGCGGCAGGTCATCGGCCTGGACTATGACGCGTCCGCGGTCGAGCACGTGCGCGCGCGCTACCCGCGCATCGACATGCGGCAGGGCAACCTCGCGGACCTCCCCCTCGACGACGCCTCCGTCGGGGCGGTCGTCAACTTCCAGGTCATCGAACACCTCTGGGACCAGGCACAGTTCCTCGCGGAATGCTTCCGGGTGCTGACCCCGGGCGGCGAGCTGCTGATCAGCACCCCGAACCGGATCACCTTCTCCCCCGGCCGGGACACCCCGCTCAACCCATTCCACACCAGGGAACTGAACGCGGCGGAACTCACCGAACTGCTCGAGCAGGCCGGCTTCGAGGTGACGACGATGACCGGCGTGCACCACGGGCCCCGGCTGCGCGACCTCGACGCCGAGCACGGCGGATCGTTCATCGACGCCCAGATCGACCGCGCCCTCGCGGGCGAACCCTGGCCCGCGGACCTGGTCCGGGACGTGGAGTCGATCACGATCGACGACTTCACCCTCACCGAGGCCGACATCGACGCCAGCCTCGACCTGGTCGCGGTGGCCCGCAAACCCGGCGCGCACACGTGAGCGCCCCCCGCCAGCCGGGCATGTTCGCCCTCGTTCTGCATTCCCATCTGCCGTGGCTGGCCAACCACGGCCGATGGCCGGTCGGCGAGGAATGGCTTTACCAGTCGTGGGCGGCGACCTACCTGCCGGTGACCCGGGTGCTGCGGACCCTCGCCGCCGAGGGTCGGGAGAACCTGCTCACCCTCGGCATCACCCCGGTCCTCGCCGCGATGCTGGACGACCCGCACAGTCTCGACGGCATGCACCACTGGCTCGGCAACTGGCAGTTGCGCGCCAACGAGGCGGCGTTGATGCCCGGCCGCGCCCGCCGCGACCTCGGTGCCCGCGAGCACCGGCTCGCCGCACAGGCCCTCGCCGACTTCGAGGAGCGGTGGCGGCACGGCGCCTCCCCGGTGCTGCGCCGGTTGATCGACGACTCGACGATCGAACTCCTCGGCGGTCCGCTGGCCCACCCGTTCCAGCCGTTGCTGCATCCGCGGCTGCGTCGATTCGAACTCGGGGAGGGCCTTGAGGACGCGCGAATGCGGTGGGGCACGAGGCCGTCCGGGATCTGGGCGCCGGAGTGCGGTTACACCCCGGGGATGGAGGTCGAGTACGCGGACGCCGGCGTCACCCACTTCATGGTGGACGGGCCGTCGCTGCGCGGTGATACCTCGGTGGGGCGGCCGGTCCGCGACTCGGACGTGGTCGCGTTCGGGCGCGACCTGCAGGTGTCCTACCGGGTGTGGTCACCGAAATCCGGCTACCCCGGGCACGGCGCGTACCGCGACTTCCACACCTACGACCACGACACCGGGCTCAAGCCGTCCCGGGTCACCGGCAAAACCGTCGACTCGAAGGACAAGGCGCCGTACGACCCGGAGCTGGCGGCGGCGGCCGTCGACCGGCACGTCGACGACTTCGTCGCCACCGTCGTCGACCGGATCCACAGCGAACACAACCGGACCGGAAGGGACGCCCTCGTCGTCGCCGCGTTCGACACCGAACTGTTCGGGCACTGGTGGTTCGAGGGACCGCAGTGGCTGGAGAAGGTGCTCCGCGCGCTGCCCGAGGCCGGGGTCGACGTCGGCACGCTGTCGCAGGCCCGGGACCGCGGGTACGTCGGTGCACCCGTCGATCTCGCCGACTCGTCATGGGGCAGCGGCAAGGACTGGCGGGTGTGGGCGGGCGACCAGGTTGCCGACCTGGTGCAGCTGAACGCCGAGGTCGTGCAGACGGCGCTGGACACCGTCGACAAGGCCCGCGGGTCCGCGGGCCGTCGTGCGGTGCGCGACCGGGCCAACGACCAGATCCTGCGGGAGGCGATCATGACCGTCCAGAGCGACTGGGCGTTCATGGTGAGCAAGGACTCGGCGGCGGGGTACGCGCGCGACCGCGCCCACAAGCACGCGCACGCCACCAGGGAGATCGCCGACGCGGTCGCGTCCGGGCACGCCGACCGCGCGGACCGGCTCGCCGCCGGATGGAACAACGCGGACGGGCTGTTCCCCGGCCTCGATGCGCGCCGACTGCCCGACGACGTCGCGGAGGGGTGACGGAGATGAAGGTTCTGATCGTGTCGTGGGAGTACCCGCCCGTGGTCGTCGGCGGCCTCGGCAGGCACGTCCATCACCTGGCGACCGAGCTGGCCGCGGCCGGACACGAGGTGGTCGTGCTCTCGCGCAGGCCCACCGGCACCGACGCCTCCACCCATCCGACGATCACCCACATCTCGGAGGGTGTCCTGGTGGTCGCGGTCGCCGAGGACGCCCCGCACTTCGTGTTCGGCGAGGACATGCTGGCGTGGACCCTCGCGATGGGACACGCGATGGTCCGGGCTGGCGTCGGCCTGGCCCGCCCGGGGATCGGCGAGGGCTGGCGGCCCGATGTCGTGCACGCCCACGACTGGCTGGTCGCGCATCCGGCGATCGCGCTGGCCGAGTACTTCGACGTGCCGCTGGTCTCGACGCTGCACGCCACCGAGGCGGGCAGGCACAGCGGCTGGCTGTCGGGGACGATCAACCGTCAGGTGCATTCGGTGGAGTGGTGGCTCGCCAACGAGTCCGACTCGATCATCACCTGCTCCGCCTCGATGGAGGAGGAGGTCAGTGAGCTCTACGGACCGAACCTGGCGCCGATCACGGTGATCCGCAACGGGATCGACGTCGCGACCTGGACCTACCGGGACCGGGCGCCGCGGTCGGGTCCGCCCCGGCTGCTGTTCGTCGGGCGGCTCGAATACGAGAAGGGCGTGCAGGACGTGATCGCGGCGCTGCCCCGGATCCGGCGCAGCCACCCCGGCACCACGCTCGCCGTGGCTGGCGAGGGCACCCAGTACGAGTGGTTGCGCGAGCAGGCCCGCACGCACCGGGTGCTGCGGTCGGTGAACTTCCTCGGGTCGCTCGACCACACCGAACTGCTCGGCTGGTTGCACGGCGCGGACGCGATCGTGCTGCCCAGCCGCTACGAGCCGTTCGGCATCATCGCACTCGAGGCCGCGGCCGCGGGCACACCGCTGGTGGCGTCCACCGCGGGCGGGCTCGGCGAGGCGGTCGTGGACGGGGTGACCGGGTTGTCGTTCCAGCCGGGTGACGTGGACGGCCTGACCTCCGCGGTCCGGGAGGCCCTCGACGAGCCGACGGCCACCCAACTCCGGGCCCGGGCGGCACGGGACCGGCTGACGGAGGACTTCGACTGGCATCAGGTCGCCACCGACACCGCGCAGGTCTATCTGAGCGCCAAGCGCCGGGTCCGGCACCCGCTGGCCAGGCCCGAGATCCCGCAGCGCCCGCTGCCCGGCCGGTAGGCGGCTCCGCCGCCCGTGAGTCCTTCTGGCCCCCATCGAGGCCACAAGGACTCACGGGCGCGCAGCGCCTATCCGGCTGCGGCCTTCTTGCGTTCGATGTCCTCGAGCGCGGCGATGTACTTCGCCCGCTCCTCGGCACCGGCCTCCCACGCCTCCCTGCGGTTCTTGACGACCTTCGCAGGCGCCCCGACCGCGATGCTGTAGTCCGGCACCTCGCCCTTGACCACGGCGTGCGCGCCGAGCACGCAGCCCCGGCCGGTGATCGTGTTGCGCAGCACCGTCACCTTGGCCGCGATCCAGGTGTCGGGACCGATCCGCACCGGACCCTTGACGATGCCCTGATCCTTGATCGGGGTGTTGACGTCGTCCATGCGATGGTCGAAGTCGCAGATGTAGCACCAGTCCGCGACGAGGGTGGAGGCACCGATCTCGATGTCGAGGTAGGTGTTGACGACGTTGTCCTTACCGAAGACCACCTTGTCGCCGATGCGGAGCGAACCCTCGTGGCAGCGGATGGCATTGCCGTCACCGATGTGAACCCAGCGTCCGATTTCCAGCCGGGACAGCCCGGGCGTCGAGTGGATCTCCACCCGCTTGCCGAGGAACACCATGCCGCGCAGGATCACGTGCGGATTGGCAAGCCGGAACTTCGCGAGGCGGTAGTACCGCACGAGATACCACGGCGTGTACGCCTTGTTCGCGAGCACCCACCGGAGGGAGTCGCGGGTAAGGAACTTGGCCTGGTCCGGGTCGGTCCGCCGGGATCCACGCCACCTCGTGCGCAACGGTGCGCCCCACATGCTGGTCATGACCGGACAGCCTACGGTCACCCATGGTGAGGTCGATCACGGCCCGGCCCCGATTCGGGTCCGACGCGGTCGAGCCCACCGAGGATCAGGGCCGCCACCACCGCGCCGACCGCGACCACCGCAACGGCAAGGAGCGAGCCGGTCATCACCCCGATCAGTGCGGCGCTGCCGACGATGAGGGCGACCACGATCACGGTGCCTGCCAGGGGCGTACCCAGCAGGTGGTCGACGTCGCCGGTGGGCCGACCCGTCCCCACCTTCGCTCCTGCCGAACCCATGTGTCCATTGCATCACAGATAAGGCCAACAAATTGGCTAATTTCTCGGACTAATGGTCGCGGGGAATTGCGCCGTCCCGAACTCGCGAACTCATTCCGTGCGCGGAAATTCGAACCACTGTCCGCCACGTGAATGAATGCCACGCCTGCAGTTCCGCAAATCGGGTGGCGTTCCGCTCGGCCGAGCACGGGGCGGGTGAACGCCCCACCCGCCCCGGCCAGATAGTGTGCAGCGAGCGAAATCCACACGAGGAGTGATGAATGCGGCGGGTCCTTCGGTCGACAGCGATATCGCTGGCAACGGTGTCGGCGCTGCTCGCGGCCGGCTGCGGCAGCGACTCCCCGGCGACCGCCATCTACTCGCCTGCCGGCTGGCCCGCGATGCACGCGGACGCAGGCAACAGCAACAGCAGTCCGGTGACCGGATCCCGATCCGTGTCGTTCGACTGGTCGCGCCCGCTCGGCGCGCCAACCGCGACGCCCGCCTCGGTGGCGTCGACCGGCCAGATCTTCGCCACCACCGGTTCCGATCGCGGCTGCAACCTCTGGTCGTTCGAGATGGACAGCGGACGCAAACGCTGGTGCACCCGCATCGGCCCCGGCGTCGCGGCGTCAACGCCGATCGTCGACACCGCGACCAACGTCTACATCGGCGAGGACGGCGCGATGAGCTCGTTCACCGAGATGGGGCAGTTGCGGTGGCGAACGGTTGTCAGCGGCACCCCCATCTCCGCCCAGTTCACCGGGGATGGCAACGTGCTGTTCGTCACCCAGTTCGGCGTCGTCTCCGTCCTCAGCCCGCAGACGGGCAAGGAAATCGTTCCGTCCTATCAGCTGGTCCCGGCACCAACCATCGAGCAGGGCCAGAACATTCCCCTGCCGCCCGCCGCCCAGGGCCTCGACACCTGTGCCCTCGGATCGTCACCGGAGTGCCCGGTCGCGAACACCCCCGCCATCGATCTGGAGACGGGCCGCTTCTACCTCACCGTGTGGCGTCCCGGACGCCCCGCCGCCGAGCTGGTCGCAATGCGATACCGCGACGGACAGCTCACCGAGGAATGGTCGTCCGGCGTCGTCCCCGGCGGCAGCGCATCGAGCCCCGTCCTCTCCGCGGACCGCGCCACC
Organism: Rhodococcus sp. NPDC058532; assembly: GCF_042719255.1. Classification (NCBI taxonomy): domain Bacteria; kingdom Bacillati; phylum Actinomycetota; class Actinomycetes; order Mycobacteriales; family Nocardiaceae; genus Rhodococcus; species Rhodococcus sp. NPDC058532. Next base: position 163,207 of record NZ_JBHXNU010000003.1, on the reverse strand, counting down.
GTCTACGTCACCGACACCAGGGGCGTGCTGTTCGCGCTCGACGCAGGCACCGGAGCCGCCCGCTGGCAGCAGGACCTCGGATACGTCGCGGCGGGCAGCCCGTCCGTCTCCGCCGACGGGCTGATCATCCCCGCAGGCGGGCCCGACGGTCACCTGCTCGCCCTCCGCGACCTCGGCGACCGGGGCGAGATCGCCTGGGAGCGCAAGGAACTTCGACATCTGGGTGACCCCGCCCAGACCGCGGGCGGCACCGGCTACACGACGGTCCGGGACGGCGCCGACGGACTCGCGTTGATCACCTTCGACACCGGGACGGGTGAGACGGTCGACCGGGACGCGCTGCCGAACGCGTCGGGCTACCCCGTCGGCACCTCGATCGGGCCGGACGGCGAGGTCCTCACCTCCAGCGCGATCGGGGAACTGTTCGTGTTCACGCCCTGACCGGGGCCGTGGGGGGGGGGGGGGGGAGGGCGCCCAAACACACACCCAACAAGGCAAAAAAACCAAAAAAAACAGGGGGAGAAGGGAGTCCGCGCCATAGCGACCTCCA
>NZ_JBHXNU010000003.1:154833-162647 GCF_042719255.1 Rhodococcus sp. NPDC058532 | reverse complement strand
CGGCGGGAACCGCTGCGGGCGAGGGGGGGGGGGTTGGCGTGCCTCGGGGGAGAGGGGGGGTTTTTTCTGGCTACGTCTTCCCGCGGGCTGTGGGCGGTCGCCGGGCCCCCCCCCCCGGAACCCCCCCACGGCGGCGACCCCTAAGCAGGGATGTTCGGGATCAGCGTCGCCCGCGCGTACACGGTCTCGCCCTCCCGCAACTGCAGCGCTTCGCTGTCGCCGCGGGTGACCTGGGCGGCGAACAGGTCCCCGGTCGCGGCGTTCCGCAGCTCGACCCGCACCTCGAAGCCGAGGTGCACGACGCGCTCCACCGTCGCGCGCGTGACACCGGCGGATTCGGCGGTGCCCGCCTTCTGCGCGACCGCCATGCTCGGGTCCCTGCCCACGCGAATGTCGTGCGGGCGCACCAGCTGACCGTTGAGCTTCGCGACCGGTCCGAGGAACGACATCACGAAATTGTTCGCCGGGCTGTCGTACAACTCCCGCGGGGTGCCGACCTGCTCGATCCGACCCCGGTTCAGGACCGCGATCCGGTCCGCGACATCGAGGGCCTCCTCCTGGTCATGGGTCACCAGGACCGTGGTCACGTGCACCTCGTCGTGCAGCCGCCGCAGCCAGGTGCGCAGGTCCTCCCTGACCTTCGCGTCCAGCGCGCCGAACGGCTCGTCGAGCAGCAGCACCTGGGGGTCCACCGCCAGCGCCCTGGCCAACGCCATTCGCTGACGTTGGCCGCCCGACAGCTGCGCCGGGTAGCGGTGCTGAAAGCCGTCGAGACCGACGATCCCGAGCAGCTCGCCGACCTTCTTCTCGATCTCCGGCTTCGGCCGCTTGCGGATCGTGAGGCCGAACGCCACGTTGTCCCGGACGGTCATGTGCTTGAACGCCGCGTAGTGCTGGAACACGAACCCGATGTCGCGCTTCTGCGGCGGCACCCCAGTGACGTCCTTGCCCGCGATCGTGATCGTGCCCGCGTCGGGGTGCTCAAGGCCGGCGATCGACCGCAGCAGCGTCGACTTGCCCGACCCGGACGGGCCGAGCAGCGCGGTCAGCGAGCCCGACGGGATGTCCAGCGACAGATTGTCCAGTGCCGCGAAGTCGCCGTAGTTCTTCTGGGCGCCGATGACGGAAATCATGCCTTGCTCCTCTTGCGATCCAGCAGCGTCATCAGCAGCAGCGTCACCAGGGCGATGCCCATCAGCAGCGTCGCCGCGCAGTACGCGCCGTAGGTGTTGTGGTCGTCGATGTAGCGCGAGTGCACCAGCAGGGTCAGGGTCTGCGAGACGCCGGGGAAACCGGACGACACCATGATCACGGCGCCGAACTCGCCCAGCGAGCGGGCGACCGTCAGCACGATGCCGTAGGTCAGGCCCCAGCGGATCGCGGGAAGGGTGATCCGCCAGAAGGTCTGCCACTTCGAGGCGCCCAGTGTCGCGGCGGCCTGCTCCTGCTCGTCACCGATCTCGTGGAGCACCGGCTCCACCTCGCGCACCACGAACGGCAGGGTCACGAAGATGGTCGCCAGCACCATCCCCGGCAACCCGAAGATGACCCGGAACCCGAGCGAGTCGAGGCCACCGAACCAGCCGTTGACACCCCACAGCAGGATCAGCGATACACCGACGACGACCGGCGACACCGCGAACGGCAGGTCGACCACCGCCTGCATCAGGCCGCGGCCGGGGAAGCGTCCCCGTACCAGAGCGAGCGCGGTGATCACCCCGAAGATGACGTTGATCGGCACCACGATCGCGACGATCAACAGGGACAGGTTGAGCGCCGAGATCGCCGCGGGCGTCGAAATCGCCTCGAAGAAGGCGACGATACCGCGCTCAAAGGTGCGCCACAGGATCACCATGATCGGCACCAGCAGCAGCAGCGCCAGGTAGCCGAGGGCGGCGACCCGCAGACTCAGCCGGGTTGGGGTGGACACGTTCACGACGCCTGCTCCTCACGACGCTGGTTGCGGCTCGCGAACACCCGCAGCACCAGCAGGGTCACGAAGGCGATCGCCAGCAGCGCCACCGAGACGGCCGCGGCGTCCACCGGCCGGTCGATCTCGATCAGCTGTTGGATTCGCTGCGAGGTCACCTGCGTCTCGCCCGGGATGTTGCCGCCGATCAACACCACCGAACCGTATTCGCCGATCGCGCGGGCGAACGCCAGGCCCGCGCCGCTGACGATCGCGGGCGTCAAGGTCGGCAGCACGACCTTGACGAAGATGGTCCAGTTGCTCGCGCCGAGCGAGGCGGCGGCCTGCTCGACCTCGCGGTCCGTCTCGATCAGCACCGGCTGTACCGACCGGACGACGAACGGCAGTGTCACGAACGCGAGGGCGACGACAAGACCCGGCTGGGTCGCGTTGAGCTGCACGTCAATCGGGCTGTTCGGCCCGTACAGGGACAGCAGCACGATGCTCGCGACGATGGTCGGCAGGGCGAACGGGAGGTCGATGAACGCATTGACGATCCGCTTGCCGGGGAACTCATCACGCACCAGCACCCACGCGATGAGCGTGCCCATGACCACGTTGATCAGCGCAACGACCACCGACACCAGGATGGTGACGCGCAGCGAGGCCAACGACGCGGGACTGGTGACCGCGTCCCAGAATCCGGCGAGTCCGTCTTCGAACGAGGTCACCGTCAACGCCGCGAGCGGCAGCAGCACGATCACGCTGAGCCACAGCATCGTTACGCCGATCCCGAGCGGACCGACGGTGCCGGTGACGGTGAACCATCGGCGGCGCCGTCGCGGCGGTGCGGCGGGGGCCGGCGTGGACTCGGTCGGCGGGGTGGCGACGATCTCGGACACCGATCCCTCCGTCATCGTGGAGTCGGACATGGCGAGGCTACCGGTTCGCGGCTTCGTAGATCACGGCAATCGACCCGCTGCCCTGCGTGAACAGGGTCTCGTCGACGGCCTTCCAGCCACCGAGATCCGCGATCGTCCACAGGGTTTCCGGGGCGGGGAACTCGTCGGTGAACTCGGCGGCGACGGCCGGGTCGACGGGACGGAATCCGGCCTCGGCCCACAGCGTCTGGGCCTCCGGCGTGAACAGGTAGTCGCGGAACGCGGTCGCCTGCTCAAGCGCCTTGCTGTTCTGCAGCACCGCGACCGGGTTCTCGATCTTGAAGGTGACCGGCGGGGTGACGTGCTCGACGGGATCACCGTTCCGTTCGGTGAAGATCGCCTCGTTCTCGTAGCTGATCAACACGTCACCGCTGCCCTGCAGGAACGTCTCGGTGGCCTCACGACCCGACTTCGGCTGCACCTTCACGTGATCGGTGACGAGTGCCTTCACGTAGTCGAGCCCGGCCTGCGGATTGGTCCCGCCGTCGCTCTTGGCCGCGTACGGCGCGAGCAGGTTCCACTTCGCCGAGCCGGAACTGAACGGGTTGGGGGTGACCACCTCAACGCCGGGGGCGAGCAGGTCATCCCAGTCCCGGATGTTCTTCGGGTTGCCCTCGCGCACCACCAGGGTGACGACCGACCCGAACGGAATCCCGTTGTAGGCGTCCGCGTTCCAGTCCGGGCTCACCAATCCGGCATCGACCAGGCGGGTGATGTCGGGTTCGACGGAAAAGTTCACGACATCGGCCCGTGCGCCGTCCTTCACCTTGCGGGACTGGTCGCCGGAGGCACCGTAGGACGGCTGGACCTTCACGTCGGCGCCCGCCTCGGTGTCCCTGAATCCGGGGAGAATTCTGTCAAAACCGGGCTTGGGCACCGCGTACGCAAACAGGTTGACGGTGCCGCCGCTGCCGTCACCGGAACCGGACTCACCGCCTACCACGTCGCTCGACCCGCCTGCGCAGGCCGTCAACGCGACCGCTCCCGCGGTGAGGGCGGCGGCAAACAGAACGCCGGAGCGGGTGAGTCGGGCACGAACACTCATCGATATGCCTTTCACGGATTCGCCGCGCACGGCGAGGGAAGTTCGGTCATCGCGACCGCCGCGACCGCCGCCGCCGAGGTGGGCTGCGGTGGTTCGCGGGCACAGGAATGTGGGAAAGGTGCCCTCTGCGTGGGGCGGACGGGCCGGCTCAGTCGAGCAAGGCGGAGGAGATCAACAACAGTCGATGTCGGCGACTGCGAGCATGCCGACAGCGATCAACGCCAGTTCATGGCGGACCTGGTGTACGGCAGTGGCAGACACGCGGACGAATCTAGCAGAGCGCGTGGTGATGAATCCAACAGGCGGGCGTTCACCCGATCAGCGGGTGAACAGCCACCCGACGAGGACCAGCACCAGCAGGACGATCAGGACGAGGGTGACGCGGGAACGGGGCATCAGGGCTCACCGACCCGGGCCGCGTCGCCGGACCGGGCCCGGTCCCGTCCGAGCAGGGTCAGGGCACGGGCCAGCGTGATGTCGAAGACCCTGGCGAGCCCGTACGCGGCGGGCAACGCGACAACCAACACCAGCAGGAGCTGCGGAACGTACGGTAGCCCGATCAGCCACAATTCGAGGCCGTCCCACCAACTGGCGATCTGATTCACGCCCCCACCCTACGCGGCACCGTCGAACGTGAACGATGGCCCCGCCGTCAGCGGTGAACGACGGCCCCGCCGTCGAACGTGAACGACGGCCCCGCCGTCAGCGGTGGACGACGGCGCCCACCGAGCCGATGATATGCAGATGACGGCCACCGACCCCGACGTGCACGGCCGGATCACCGGCGCCGAGACCCTCCCCGCGAACCTTCCGGCGACAATCGAGCCCGCACCCCACCGCACCACCTTCCCGCCGATCGACGACTACGCGTTCCTGTCGGACTGCGAAACGACTTGCCTGATCGCCCGCAACGGGTCGGTCGAGTGGATGTGCGTGCCCCGGCCCGATTCGCCGAGCGTGTTCGGGTCGATTCTCGATCGCAGCGCCGGGCACTTCCGGATCGGGCCGTACGGGCAGAACGTGCCTGCCGCCCGCCGCTACCTGCCGGGCGGGCTGATCGTGGAGACCACCTGGCAGACCGAGACCGGGTGGCTCATCGTCCGCGACGCCCTGGTGATGGGACCGTGGCACAACAACGAGCAGCGTTCGCGCAGTCACCGCCGCACCCCGACGGACTGGGATGCCGAGCACATCCTGCTGCGCACCGTGAAGTGCGTCAGCGGCGTGGTGGAACTGGAGATGAGTTGCGAGCCGTCATTTGACTACCACCGTGTCCCGGCGAAATGGGAGTACACCGGCGCGGTGTACGAGGAGGCGACCGCCACGGGTGACGGCAGCGGTCTCGGCGCCAACCCCACCCTGCGCCTCACGTCCAACCTGAAGCTGGGCCTTGAGGGCAGGGAAGCACGGGCGCGGACCCGGATGCAGGAAGGCGACAATGTGTTCGTCGCACTGTCGTGGTCGAACCTCCCTGCACCGCAGTCGTTTTCCGATGCCGCCGAGAAAATGTGGAAGACGGCGGAATGCTGGCGGCAGTGGATCACCATCGGCCGGTTCCCCGACCACCCGTGGCGTGGCTACCTGCAGCGCAGCGCACTGACCCTCAAGGGCCTGACCTACTCCCCGACCGGCGCACTGCTCGCGGCGTCGACCACCTCCTTACCGGAAACGCCAGGCGGGGAACGGAACTGGGACTACCGGTACGCATGGGTTCGGGATTCGACGTTCGCGCTGTGGGGCCTCTACACCCTCGGACTCGACCGGGAGGCCAACGACTTCTTCGCCTTCATCTCCGACGTTTCGCAGGGCGAGGACGGGCACCCGCACCCGCTGCAGGTGATGTACGGGATCGGCGGCGAGAAGACGCTTGAGGAGGCCGAACTCGACCACCTGTCCGGGTATGACGGGGCCCGGCCGGTCCGGATTGGAAACGGCGCATACAACCAGAAGCAGCACGACATCTGGGGCACCATGCTGGACTCCGTGTATCTGCATGTGCGGTCACGGGACCAGGTCCCGGACGCGCTGTGGCCGCTACTCAAGCGGCAGGTGGAGGAGGCGATCAGGCATTGGCGGCAGCCGGACCGCGGGATCTGGGAGGTGCGCGGCGAACCGCAGCACTTCACCTCGTCGAAGGTGATGTGCTGGGTGGCGCTCGACCGGGGCACGAAGCTCGCCGCGCTGCGCGGCGAAAAGTCGTACGCGCAGCAGTGGTCGGCGATCGCGGACGAGATCAAGTCCGACATCCTCGAGCACGGCGTCGACGAGCGTGGCGTGTTCACCCAGCGGTATGGGCACCCGTCGCTGGACGCGTCCCTGCTGTTGGTCCCACTGCTGCGGTTCCTGCCCGCCGACGATCACCGCGTCCGCGCCACGGTGCTGACCATCGCCGACGAGCTCACCGAGAACGGCCTGGTGCTGCGCTACCGCGTCGACACCACCGACGACGGGCTGTCCGGCGAGGAGGGCACGTTCACGATCTGCTCGTTCTGGTTGGTGTCGGCGCTGGTGGAGATCGGCGAACTCGCCCGAGCGAAGCGGCTGTGCGAACGGCTTCTCGGCTATGCCAGCCCGCTGAAGCTGTACGCGGAGGAGATCGACGCCCGCACCGGTCGACATCTCGGCAACTTCCCACAGGCGTTCACGCACCTCGCCCTGATCAACGCGGTCGTGCACGTGATCCGCGCCGAGGAGGCCGTGGACACCGGTACCTTCCAGCCCGCGCACTCCCCCACCTAACCGGACCGCCCACCCCCGACCGGCCCGCACCCCCCGACCGGCCCCGCACCCCCGACCGGCCCCGCACCCCCGACCGGCCCCGCACCCCCGACCGAATGTGGTATTCGATCAGTCTGACTGACCGAATTCCACATTCGGTCAGTCCGGAGGGCAGTCAGGTCAGGCCGGAGGGCAGTCAGGTCAGGCCGGAGGGCAGTCGATCGGGGTCAGGCGAAGCGGGCCAGCAGCCGCTCCGCGTCGGACGCGATCGTGCGGACCACCTCACCCGCCGGCCGGATCTCGTTGACCAGCCCGGCCGCCTCGCCCGCGTAGACGACGGCCAGATCCGGGTTGGCGGGGTCGTAGGCGTCCGCAAGGGTCTCGTTGTCCGCGCCGCGCTCGTGCCAGGTGCCGGTGAACTCGTTGACCAGCGCGCGGCCACCCCACCGGGCGGGCCACGGCTGGTCCCTGGCCTGGTCGAAGACCGAGGTGTAGACGGTGTCGGCGGAATCCGCGTCCACCAGCTTCTGCTGGGCGAACTCGGGGCCGATGGTCTCCGGGCTGGCCAGCAACGCCGTTCCGACCCAGGCCCCCTCGGCCCCGGCCGCGAGCACCGCGGCCAGCCCGCGTCCGGTGGCGATGCCGCCCGCGGCGACGACGGGAAGGTCGGTCGATTCGAGGATTTGCTGCAGCAGCGGCAGGGTACCGATCCGGCCGGTGTGCCCGCCCGCCTCGGTGCCCTGGGCGACCACGAAGTCGACCCCGGCGGCCTCGACCACCCGCAGGTCCTCGAGGGTGTTGACCTGCGAGCAGACCAGCGCGCCCGCCGACTTTGCCCGCGCAACGAACGGGGCAGGGTCGCCGAATGACAGCGAGATCACGGCGGGGCGGGCGGCAATCGCCGCGTCGAGCAGTGTGTCGTTGTCGTGCAGTGCCCAGGTCATCAGCCCGATTCCCAGGTCACCGCCGATCGCCTTGGCGACGGCCGACTCGGCCGCGACCCAGTCCGGGGTGGCGTACCTGGCTGCGCCGAGCAGACCGAGGCCACCGGCCTTCGACACCTCACCGGCAAGGGCACCGCCCGCCCGTCCACCCATCGGGGCGCCGAGAATCGGCACCTCGAGTCCCAATGTCGTCGTCAACCAGGTCTCGAGCACACCGACTCCATTCCGCGACTTCGTCGCACCGTGAGTGATTTTTG